>CAKQBC010000032.1 GCA_934215995.1 uncultured Bacillus sp.
GCTTGAGGAATCGCCATTACTGATATGTTTTCTTTGCAACTGTGTAAGATTCAACTGTTTCTATGTTCACCTTATATCCGATCCCCGGATCCTTCGGAACGGTAATATACCCGCCTTCCGCCACAACTTCCGGCTCAATGATATCCTTTTCCCAGTAGCGGTTTGAGCTCGCTGTATCCCCTGGTAAAATGAAGTTTGACAATGTTGTTAAAGCAACATTATGGGCACGCCCAATCCCCGACTCTAGCATTCCCCCACACCAAACAGGTATCCCTTTCGATTCACAGAAATCATGGATTTTCTTTGCTTCCGTTAAGCCGCCAACACGCCCGATTTTAATATTAATGATTTTTGTTGCCCCTATCTCAACAGCTTTACGTGCATCTTCCAATGAATGAATGCTTTCATCTAGGCAGATCGGCGTGTTCATTTGTTTTTGCAGGGCTGCATGATCGATAATGTCATCGGATGCAAGCGGCTGTTCAACCATCGTTAAGTTAAACTCATCCAGTTGTTTCAATACCTCAGCATCACGTAAGCGATAAGCGGAATTCGCGTCAGCCATAATGGCTACTTCTGGGAACTTTTCACGGAGGGTGCGCATAACTTCAATATCCCAGCCCGGCTTTATTTTTACTTTAATGCGTTTGTAGCCTTCTTTTACATATTCATCCACAAGCGCGACCAATTCATCTATCGATTTTTGAATACCGATACTGATGCCGACCTCGATTTTATCTTTTTTGCCTCCGAGTGCTTCCGCAAGGGATTGGTTCGTTTGCTGAGCGTAGATATCCCATATAGCCCCTTCAATTGTCGATTTCGCCATATTGTTTTTACGGATTGGCTCGAAAATTTCACTTACTTCATCCGGATGGCTGATTTCCTTATTTAAAATGAGCGGAATTAAGTAATCCTCCAGCATGTGCCAATTGGTTTTTAACGTTTCTTCATTGTACCAAGGTGAGTGGAATGCTACGGATTCCCCCCAGCCAACCGTTCCGCTTTCGTCTTTCGCCTCTAATAACAAGAAGTCTTTGTTTGTGAACGTGCCAAAACTTGTAGTGAATGGTGCCTTCAACTTCATTTGTAAGTGCCGGATTGTTATTTCAGTTAGTTTCATCTTCTCTTCCCCCCAAGTGCTAACGTCTCTTTTCTTACAAATAGATACTCATTCCATTGTTCCTTAACGACAATCTGTACAGCTATGTACCCTTGTGAGAACAGTGCCTGGAATACTTCCCGCGTTACTGTACGCCAATGCATGGCAAGCTCCGCACTCACCTGTTTTAGTTCCTGAAAATCTTTCGGGACGGGCAGTGAATAAGCCGGTTCCCCTAAATGACCTAATGCTGTAACTTTTAAATAAGGCAGCCGCTCTTCATTCCATGCCAGGTGCGCAATCGGATGAGGATTTCCAATTTTAGGTTCTTGTTGCTGTTCCACATACTCAGAAGTAAGGTGCCAATGCACCTCAAACCGGTCTGACGGCAAGCCTTTATTAAAGCCGTCCTGCATTTCACCGTAGCAATTCTCTATATATGTATCACATACTCCATTGAGTTTTGTTAAGTTTAAATATCCATTGCGGGTTTCAAGCGGATCATATGTCCAGACCATCAGATCGTAACCTTTATGAATGGCAATTTGCAGTTGCATTCGCTTCAATTTCTCACCGACCCTCTGTGAACGGTAAGCTTCATCGATCCCGAGCATATGCGAGCAAAGATAGCTCTTTCCGTTTTTAAAAGCAGCAAAACCATAGCTGAAGCCGACTAATTTATCACCATCAATTGCCCCGACAGCAATTCCACCATTTTTTACAGCTGTTAACGTTTGGTGTGTCGGGATTGTCTGCGTTCCCCACACTTGCCCTTCCAATTGTTGCATCTGCTCCATTTCTTTGAGGGTTGTTAATTCTTTTATGTTCATGCTTGCCCGCTTCTTTCTAATGTTTTGTATGCCAGTTTGATCGCGTTTGCGATAATTTGAGCACCAATCGGCAATTGTTGGCGGTTAAAAGTCATTTCCGGGTGGTGCAAACCCGGGGTAACCCCGCATCCGAGGCCGAGCATCGTTGTTTTTAAATATGGCTTCGTATACGCATAAAAATGGAAGTCCTCACCACCCGGTGTCACGACAGCTGGCGCACAATTAACTTCTCCGGCCGTTTCAATAATGGCCTGCTTCATTAACTGTTCCGCTTCACTGTCCACTTGTGCAGCGGCAATATGTGCCTCTACCTTTGCCGTAATGCTGGCTCCATATAACATACTCACGGAATCCACTGCCTTTTCAAAGCCAGCCGTCATTTTTTCCATCGTTTCATTCGTTTGCGCCCTAACATCTACGCTGAATGTTGCTGAACCCGGAATAATATTGGCCGATGTACCTCCTGCCTGAAGTTGCGTCATTTTAATAGAAGCCGATTCATTCGGGCTGATCCAAATCCGTTTTAGTGCATCGACAAGAGCTGCAGCCACTTCAATGGCATTGATTCCTTGCTCCGGCCTTGCGCCATGTGCTTCAACACCGGCAATCGAACCGGTAATGAGCTTGGCAGCCCCGTGATAAAGGGCCGGTGCATGGTGTCCGTCCTTCAATTCAACGAGTGGCCGTACATGTGTGCCGAACAAATAGGTGAGCGGATCAATGACACCTTTTTCAAGCATAGCCTTGGCACCGGCTGCTTTCTCCTCTGCCGGCTGGAAAATGATCCGGACAGCGCCAGGCAGCTTCATTTCTTTCACCAGCAGCACAACCCCGATTGCCATTGTCATATGCCCGTCATGCCCGCATGAATGGTTCGCTTGAAATTGCCCGTTTACCTCTTGCCATAAAGCGTCCATATCCGTTCGGAAACCGACTTTCGGCTCTCCCTCGCCCACATCGACATACAATCCTGTCATATCGGGAAATGTAATTGGGCTTAGTCCCTCTTCCCGCAATAAATCCGCAATATACCTGGTTGTCCCGGCTTCCTCCCAACTGATTTCCGGATGTGCATGCAAATATTCAAACTCTTTAAAAAGGCGTGATTGTAAGCCAACGTTCATTTTCCTCATCTCCATCTATTTGCGATAAAACTATTTTGAAAGTCATCATATTTCACTTGCTGCCCATTATAATAATCCGTATCATATGACATCATGCCAACGACCAACGTATTCATAAACGTTACAAGCGCCGGCATTAAATCAATGGTCGATAGCTCTGTCTGTTCAAGGACAAAGCACATATCCGTAAATTGGTGCAGCGGTGCGATATTGGAATCTGTTATCCCAATGACCGTTGCCCCCCTTGCTGCGGTCTCTTCTGCCAATTGAAGCGGTTCATTATAATAACGGTGCAATGAAATGATGATGACAAGATCCGATTCTGCCATCTCCTGTAAGGTACGGATAAGGGTACTTGTTTCCATCACGACTAATTCAGCATTCGGCCTTAACATATTAAGCGTAAAGTGAAGCCACTGTGCTGCAATATTCGAGGCACCTGCTCCTGCCACATAAATTCTCTTGGCATCATGCATGGCTCTTGTCGTTTTTCTAAAAAGGACTTCATCCATCCGCTCGGCGATTCTGACAATTCTCGTACTCGCCTGGCGCATAACCTTTTCACAAAGGGCCTGCTCTTCAAAGAGTTCTTCTTTTGATGATACATAAGTGCCCAAAGTACTGATTGTAGGCTCTTCTACCAAAAACTTTGTGACTTCCTTTTGCAATTGGGCAAACCCTGTCAACCCGATTCCGTAACAAAATCGGATGACAGTCGTTTCACTGGTACCTGCCATGAGGCCTACCTCAGCAGCTGTATGTGTGCTTATATAGGAAGGATTCCCAAGAACGATATGGGCAACTTTTTGCTGTGACTTCGACAATCGATGGAAAAGTTGTTCAATACGCTCTTTAATCGGCAGCAAAGAAGTCACTCCTTTATTTATTAATGATTTGAAGTTTGAACTTCATTTCGATACAAAGTAATGTATCACGGTTTCTGAATATTCGCAATAAATTTTCTGAAATTTCTTAACAAATAATTAATTTAAGATTTTTTTGAGTTATCAGAAACTGCTTTATTAAAAAGATAAAAGAAACGAGATATTCTACTAAGAAGAGGATCAATAGCAAAATAGACAGCTGTCGATTAATGTATCTAAATGCAGGTACCAGGAGTAGCCCTATTCTTTTACTGGCAGGAACTAGGTGATTTGGTTATGCGTAAAGACAAAAAAGCTCAAATCTCTTATATTGCAAGATTTGAGCTAGTAGCTATTATTTCACTTTTCCCGCTGCAGTGGCTTCAGGGACTTCAACCAATCTGCCTGTTTTAACATCGTAAATATACCCGTATACAGGGATATAAGCTGGCACTAATGGATGGTTGCGGATTTTTTCTACGTCCTCCACTACGCTCCCAGCCAAATCACTGATTGTTAAGAAGTCGATTTCTTTGCCGGCAGGTGAACCTGGAGTTGAGCCTGTGTCTTTCCACTCTCCATCATAAGTTGCTGTGTCCAGGCTTGATTCCAATAAGTTGCCCATGATTTCATTTGTGAAAAGCTCCATCCCGCAATCTGTGTGGTGAATGACAAACCATTCTTTCGTTCCCAATAGTTTGTATGAAATCACCAGTGAACGGATGGCATCATCACTGGCACGGCCTCCGGCATTCCGGATCACATGGGCATCCCCTTCCGCTAAGCCCGCAAACTTAGCTGGGTCCAGGCGTGCATCCATGCATGTCAGCACGGCAAATTGACGGGCAGGCGGCAGGGCCAACTCGCCTTTTGCCCCAAATGATTCTGCATATTCTTTATTTGCTTCAACAACCTCTTGTACCGCTTTACTCAAATTCCCCACTCCATTCTTTATTCGTTTAAAGCACTGACAATATTATAACTTTTCTGACCATTGATTAGCTAATTTATTGTTCTTTTTTTCATCGGCCTCTGCCATATCTAAGAACTTCCTTATGGAATCGATATAAGAAAAAGGCTGAACCCTTAAACGGATTCAGCCTGTTGGCTTACTTCGCCTGCTTGCAGGAACGGCAATGGCGGGCGTATTTTGATTTCAATTTTTCATCATAAAAATCTTCAAGCGGCTTTTTGAATCCGCATTTCCGGCAATTGCGGTACTTAGTCTCGTCCATTACCGCTTCCGGTTCGGTATACCCGCTGTTATGGGTCTCCGCGAACGGTTTCAGGTGATGGGTGATATACTTGTCCAAAAAGCCGATCGGATTCTCGCGCATGATGAATTTATTCAGGCGGATGAACGGATAACCGTACATCTCGATGCTTTTTTGCCGCTCAATATCCTCTTCGGTGTAAAACTGGTCGTAGTTCCACTCATTCACCTGTTCGCGGTTGGTGAAATGGTACTCGAACCCGTCATATTCCAGGACGACACATTTCGTCTTCCCGTTTGTCGCATGGTACATCAGCAGGAAGTCGGTCTTATAGTCCTTTACATCGGCATACGGATCGATTTGCTTGATGAATTTCCCCATATCGAACTGAGGCACGATTTCCAGCTGCTTTTGGTGCTCCCGGTAAAACGGGGTTTGCGTAATATAATGCAACATCCTGTTTTCCATCGGCGAATTTGCATCAGTCCTTTGGTATAAATCATGCACATCCTGTTCACTGTCCAGGCAATGATGGAAATGGCGCATCGCTTTCCCCGCTTCGCCCGTGTATGCATCCACATCTTTGCTGATCACGAAGCGGACTTCTTCCTTCGCCCGGCTGAAACCTACATTCAAGCGCTGGGAGCGTTTATCGTTGTCTTCCTTCAGATCTTTTTCCGGGAAAATATAGTGCAGGTTCCGCTTTTGCGGCGTTTCCACCATCGAATAGAAGATGATATCCCGCTCCTGTCCCTGGCAACTGTCGAACGTCATGATTTTCAACCTGAACTGCTCATCATAAAATGCATAATTGCTGTTTTTGGTGAGCTGGGCATGCAAGTATTTTTGCTGGTCCTTAAACGGTGTTATGATACCGACCGTGCCTTTGAACCCTTTCTTCTTCAGGTTTTCGAGTTCAGCGAAGATGAAATCCGCTTCCTCCCTGTTGATGTTCTTGTCTTCGACCAAATCGGATGCCTGTACCCGGTGGAAACGGATGACGTCGGCCAGGGGCTTTGCCCGTATTTTCATAACTTCGAGGCTATCGTTATAAAAATGCTTGTTCGAAAAGCCGATGAGTTCATAATAGCTTCTGAAATGCTTCCTTAGAATCGTCTTGTAATTGGATATATTCGTCGTGAAATCAAGCACGGAGCTCGTTACATTGAAATTCTCCACCCGTTGCATCAATACATCGCTATGATCGTATCGCTCATCCGCCATGAAACTGTCTTTAACATTGCGGAACAGTATAGCGTTACGTTCAATCGACGCGTGTGACGACTTCACGTTGCTGAACTGCTTGCTGTCACCGAGCACAAGCAGTTTCTTAGCGCGGATGATGGCCGGGAATGCCTGCGCGATGCTCACTTGCGAGCCTTCGTCAATGATGACCAGATCAAAAAGGTCCGCTTCCAGCGGCACGATTTCAGCCAGTTCCCGGATGCCGACGATGATACATGGGAACACTTGGATCAACTGTTCGAATTGCTGCTTATGGAGCTTCCGTTTTTTGCGCAGCTGTTGCCGCATCGAGCTTACATCATTCCGGTTAGTTTGCAGGAAACTCAGCAGTTTCCGGTCCAGGATGTAATTCATTTTCGTCGTCAGCTGGCGCTCATACCGGCGGACCGGCTCATTGATATCGATTTCGCTAAGTGTCCTGCTCGCTTCACGTGCGATGAAGTCGTGTTTGATGTATGTCATCAAGTCGGCGAATGACTCTTCTGAAAGAGAAGCCAACCGGTTGTTCGCATATGTCTTCACATCATTCAGCTCGATGCCGTGGGCTTCCGGATGCACCGTGTGGCCTATAAGATTCTCGAACCGCCCAGCCTGCTCCAGGAAGGAACTGACGTCATCAAGCAAGGCGTCGGCCTCGTCTTCACTAAGGAGCGTGAACACGTCGATTCTCCCTTCCTTCCCTTTCTGTCCGGAAATCAATTCTTCATAGAACCGGATTTCCTTCTCCAGTTTTTCGATATTGTCTTTCAACTGAAGACGGGCATTCGGGAAGAGGGATTCGAACCGATGCTGTTTTTCCTTAAGGAAGCTCCCCTTGAATAGATAGCCGAATAAAGGTTGTTTTGCTTCCTTCACTTCTGAAAGCAGGAACGAGATCTCCTTCACTTTTGATGCAGTGATATCCTCTTTCAGCTGCAGGTAGCCCTCCAGCGCAAGCCTGCTTTTATGGGTTTGAATCTCTTGTTTCTCTTCTTCCAAAAACGGCCTATACTCTGAATTGGCAGGCATTGACGCAATGTCCAGCCCGCTGGCCTTCAGGCGGCTGGCCAATGATCCCATGCTTTTGGATGTTTCCCGGAGAGTGGACAGAGACTCAAGGAACGTTTTGTGCTTCTTCTCCTTTTCCTGTTCAGTGCCGTCCGGGTGCAGGGAGGATTCCAAAAAAGCATCGTTCCATTCTTTTTGGAACGTCTCCTCGTATGCAAACAGCGGCGCCAGGAGGGATTTGTTCAGTGTCTGGCCAAGGTCGATTTCCGTTTGGATAAGCTGTTTGATCTGATTCCCCGTTTCTTTTATCTGCTGTTCGTTCCGTTCTTTGAATTTTTCATACCGTATGAAGCGGAACTTCAGTTTGGAGATGTTCGCTTCGCTCAGGATGTGGGTCAGGTTGCTGTCCTTTTTCCCAAGCCTCAGGATGGGATTGCTGATGTTTTCTTCCTCGACCTTCTCCAGCACATCGGTGATCTTCTCTTCGACCACATCCAATGCTTCCATGCTGTCGGAAACGACGAGCACACTTTTGCCGTTTATCAGGGCATCATAGGCAACACTTGCAATTGTATGGCTTTTCCCGGTGCCGGGCGGTCCCTCAACGACGATTTTATCGCATCCGTCCGTGTTCAGGGCATTGATGATTTGCTTTTGTTCCTTATTAAGCGGAATGGGGCTCGGGAACGCGAAACGGTCCGGCAGTGTCTGTTCATCATAAGCCGTATCCACTTGCATTTCGAACGTTTTCGGATTCCCGGTCAGGTATTCCTTGTTTAGGAGGAAGAATTTATTTGCTATTTCCGACTCTCCGTCTTCTGCGATAAGCTTCAGCATTTCCGCATAATCGTTGAGCAACAGCTCGTCCCCTTTTTCGAAAAGGGCGAAAGACCAGCCGTTTGAAAGGGCAATTTCTTTGTTTTCTTCATACTGCTTCCCGCCGAATAAGTCCACACGCCTTAACTGGAACACATCGGCAATTTCGTCTGCGAGAAGCTGCATTTTCTCCATTCCGGTAGTTTCCGAGCCGTTAAACCGCTGAAGCGTGCGGTCTCTGACAACGATTGTTTGCGCCTGGTTTTTCTTTTTATACTCGCTATTCACCATGTCAATGGCGGCTTTGTTCACATGGATGGTGTTGGCTAAATCAAACTGGAATCTGTTTCGGCCCACGAATTCCACTTCGAGCGGAATGTAGAAAAGCGGGTAGCATTTCGATTGATACGACAGGCTTCCGATATATAGATAAAATTGTTTGTCATCCGCCATCTTCATTTCTTCGTATTTGCTTTCAAGATAACGGTACAGGTCCACGAATCGGTTTTCGCTGAAAAACGCTTCATATCCCCCATCTTCCCCAATCCGGTTCTGTTTCAAAAAAGAATGGGCATTTTTAGCCGTCTGATCACTATCCAGAAGCGGCTTCTTTCGGCTGATGGCCGTCAGTTGGGACTTCCATTCATATAATTCCCCTGCGGCGAAGGCGTTTTTCAGCTTTTTTTCTTCTGCAGGCGACATGCCATAGATCGAATCATCCCTGGAGATTACAATGGCTGCTTCACTGTCCTGAGAGAACAGCATTTCCTCCGCGTGTTTTTTTACGCCCTCGAAATGATGCAGATCGTACGTTTTATTTTCTTTCTCAATGTGCCTATTTGGCTTGGCGGTCGTCTTAAAGTCGTTTTCCAGGAACTCCATATAATACTTCGCCAGTTCCAACAGCGGTTTATTCATGTTGTTTGTCATTATTGATTCTCCTAGATGTCCCATTGTAATGATTCTTAAAAAAACGTCCCGGTTGAACGCCTGTTTATGTGAAAGCTTCTGTTTTAAAAAACTTATATTTGTTTTTCTGTACTGCATCCCATTTTTCTGTCCTTGGTCTTTTATATGTCGCGAAAAAATAGCATTCTAATAAAATGGACAAAAAATTAGAACAAAGGTTCTTTTGCCATTATAGCGGTTTATGATATGTATGGTAAAGGCTTTCCAGATTCGCTGGCTTATCGTTTTCCGTGGTAATTTTTTGAAGGGAAGGATTGCCGGGATGCGGAACTAACCATTAATGGCTTTTCAACTCCAATCGGCAGATATGATCAGAGGCCATTCACTTTATTTCCCTATGTTATCGGGAAGATTTCAGTTCCAAAAACTGAGCAAATCAACACCAACCTATATTTCCCACATTAATACATGCTAAAATTAATACAATGAATCAAATACAAATGCCTCATCAGTCAGAAGACTTTATTGATTAGAAGGTGTTATTTATGCCGGATTGGTCTTATCATCCATTAAAAAAGCTGATACTGAATAAAATGAGCCCTAAAACCAGCCGTGAATGTATTCATGTATCTATGAATACAATCGCATCTGTTCCGGGAGGACGGAATCTGATAGATTTTTTAGGGCATATGAAACCGCCTCCGGAATTCCAAAAGACTATTCATCATACTAGTTTTCTTTCCCCTATTGGGTTAAGCGGCATGATTGATCCTAATCTATCAGGCATGAAAGCCTTCCAGGAATTAAGCTTCGGATTTTTAGAAATAGGCCCGATTGTTTTGGATGAACCGCTTATTCAAGGAGAGCCCATAAGGAAGAATAGCCGGATTCTCTTTCCTGAGAATCACGAGAAGGTCTCCCTCAAACGGGCGATCAACAAACTGACTATTACAAAGCTGCGAATTCCTGTATTCGCAAGGATAGACGCTGGAGTGAAAGGGCATGAATGGGATTTGATTTTGCAGCATTTAACTCCTTTCGTGGATGCTTTCATCGCGACGGAGGAGCAAATCAGAACCCACTTAAAACAAGGCAAATTAAATTCAAGAACCTTTTATACATCATTTTCAGCAGATGTATCAGAAAAAATAGATATAGAAACTTTAAAACGAAACCCTTCCTTTGGGGGAATCGTCCTGCATGCTCCCCATCACATAGAGGAAGGGTATTGGCATGATGCTATGCATGCAAATGAACGTTTAACTAAAGTGGTTCAACAGATGAAAGATACGCATCCTGATATAACAGTCATAACATCCGGCGGAGTGGAAACGCCAGAAGAAGCCCATTCTTTATTTCAGGCTGGCGCAGACTTACTGATGCTCACAGATGGATATATAAAAGCTGGACCTGGCTTGCCAAAACGGATCTATGAAAGATTGTTATGCAACGAAAGCAAACCGAATATAAACCAAGGCTGGTTCTGGTCGCTCCTATTCGGGCTGTCCATTCTAGCCGGGGGAATGATCGCCTTATACTTCGCATTCACCAGCATTATCCTGCCTTATGATGAATCGTTCATCGGCCTCACAAAAGCCGAATTATCGCTGATAAATCCACTCATTCTATCATTTATGTCACATGATCGAATGGCGCTGGCAGGAACAATGATATCAGGGGGAATCTTGTATATCCAGCTTGCACGGCACGGTATTAAGTACAGCTTGCATTGGGCTAAGGTAGCATTTCATAGCGCAGCAATCACAGGATTTCTCGGCATTTTCCTTTTTATTGGCTTCGGTTATTTCGATTGGCTTCATGGACTATATTGGCTTATCTTACTGCCGATCTATTACTTTAGCTTTAAAGAAGGCAAAAGGGTCACCGGAAGCCCCTGTTCCCACCACGGAACAAATGACAGAAGATGGCAACTCGGCCTTTACGGACAGCTACTGTTTATTATATTGGGCTTTTCAAACATCACTGGCGGGATTATCATATCCACAATAGGTGTATCGAACGTGTTTGTGTCAACCGATGTAAGCTATCTGTGTATGACACCTGAAATGTTAGACAGCATCAGCACTAATTTGATTCCCGTTATCGCGCATGACCGGGCAGGGTTTGGCAGCTCCCTTGTGAGCGTGGGCTTACTTGTTCTCATGCTTTCCTTATGGGGATTCCGTAAAGGCGAACGCTGGGTTTGGAACACTCTTGCGATCGGGGCGTTGCCTGCATTTATAGCAGGGCTTGGAACACATATGTATATCGGGTATACAGCCTTCATCCATTTGCTTCCGCTATACTTCTTATGTGTTTTGTATGTATCGGGATTAATCCTATCTTATCCTTACTTAAAAAAAGGATAGTCAAAAACCGTATCGTCAACTGGATACGGTTTTTTGACTATCAGCCTTGATTTCAATAGGCGTACATAAGTATATACCAGAAATTTGATTGAAAAATCTGTTTTGTTGGTTTGATTAATTTTATAAGAAGCTTATCTTATTCTTTGTGTTAAAATTTTATTTGTATACTATTTATGAAAGAGAAGAACGCATAGTATGAAAAAGTTTATAACAATTAGTGCAGCTTCCCTATTGGTGATTTGCGGACTTGGATGTACGGGATTTTATATATGGTCCCAACAAACATATGAAGCTACGGAAGAAGTGAACTCCTATGTGAACATGGAAGATATTCAGACTGAAGAAAACTGGCTTGTATTTCAGCCGCAGGAAAAGACCAAAAACGGAATCATTCTTTATCCCGGGGCAAAAGTGGAGCCGGAAGCATATAGCTATTATGCCCAAGGCCTGGCGGATAACGGTTATATGGTGATTATTCCGAAAGTCAACTTGAACTTTGCCCTGCTCGATATTAATCAGGCAGATTTAATTATGGAGGAGTTCAGTAATATTAAAAACTGGTATGTAGGAGGGCATTCACTGGGCGGTGTAGCTGCAGCTTCTTATGCGCACGAGCATACCAACGATGTAGATGGCTTACTCTTATTGGCTTCCTACCCGAGCGATTCCAGTGACTTCTCAGGAACCGACCTGCCTATCCTTTCCCTTTATGCGGAATTCGATGGATTAACAACACCCGATAAAATAGCTGATACAAAACATTTACTTTCGTCTGAAACAACCCTATATGAAGTGAAAGGCGGAAACCATGCCCAGTTCGGAATGTACGGAACACAGGAGGGGGATGGGAAAGCCACCATATCAGCAAAAGAACAACAGGATGAAATCATCAAAGAAACCGTATATTGGATCAATGCTTACGAAAAATAAGTTTTCCCTTTAAGCCCGCCTCTCCCTCAGGCGGGCTTTTTTTGCAGTTATCGTATTTTCTTCCCAGACCAAAGTGATTTCCAATTTTTTTTATAACTCGGATACACTAATAGCATGTACCGCCTTCAACCCTGCCTTTCCCGCAAGCATCCTCATATATTTCCAGTTGCTGATTCCATCTGACTAATACTACGATAAAGGCTGGATACTTACCTATTAGGACGTGATTTGATAATGAAGCAACGGATTTTGATAATCGAAGATGAGCCACAGTTGGCAAGGCTTCTGCAACTGGAATTGCAGTTTGAAGAATTTGAGCCGGAGATTGCCCATACCGGACTGGAAGGACTGAAAAAATACAAAGAAGGCACTTACGATCTTGTGCTTCTTGACATCATGCTGCCGGAGATGAACGGCCTGGAAGTGCTTGAGCAAATTCGAAGTTCTGCACCGCACGTGCCCGTCATTTTATTGACAGCCAAAGATGATGTGAAGGAGAAAGTGGCCGGGCTTAATCTGGGAGCAAATGATTATGTGACTAAACCTTTTGAATTTGAGGAGCTGCTGGCCCGGATCCGAGTGAATTTGCGGTTCAGTCCCGCTCACTCCCCTGCCCCATCTGCTAACGAATTCAGCCTCGGTGCAATTCATGTGAACCTCGATAGCCATGTTGTGACGAAAGAAGGGAAAGTGATTGAGCTGACTCCCCGTGAGTTTCATTTACTTGTCCATTTCATGCGGAATGCCCGTAAGGTTCAATCGAGGGAGCAAATCCTGGATGCTGTGTGGGGATATGACTATTACGGGGATACGAATGTTGTCGACGTCTATGTCCGCTATCTTCGCCAAAAGCTTGGCAATCAGGTGATTCAAACGGTACGGAGTGTCGGGTATGTGATGAAGGAGGAATAGGCTGTGAAATTGCAAACAAAGATTAATTTGTTATCGAC
>CAKQBC010000033.1 GCA_934215995.1 uncultured Bacillus sp.
GACTTTGTGTTCTCCGTTTGGGATCCGACGATCGAGTCGCAGAGGGAGTTTCAGGTCACCTCCTACGAATCGAATATGTATATGCTGATCGACATCATTTTGATGATTGCTGTCCAAAAAGGAATTATTCAGGAATATTGATGATTTTGTAACATGTTACGTTCTTCAGTGACATGTTACGGCTTGGTTTGAAAGCCTTTTCAGCCGGGGATGAAGGCAATATACTTTGGGCAAGTGATAAGCGATATCGAGAACAGGAAGGAAGACGTGATATGAAAAAGGTTGTTAATGGTCTCCAGCTTTTTGGCAAGTCGTTGTTTGCGCCCATACTGATTCTGCCGATCATCGGTTTGTTCATAGCATTCGGGAATGTATTCGGGAACGGAAATCTTGCGGAATACATCCCTATCATGGAGCATCCGGTCATTCAGAATATAGGGCAGTTCATATCCGGGTCGGCCGTTTCCATCCTGCAGAATCTGGCGTTGGTGTTCGCTGTCGGGATTCCGATCGGCCTTGCGAAAAAGGACAAAGGGTATGCCGCTTTAACGGGTCTGGTCGCTTTTGTCATTTTTAATAATGCCATGCATAAGGTGCTTGATCTGACCGGCCGGCTGGTGGCGGAAGACCAGATGCAGCTGTCCGGACAAGCAATGGTGCTGAACGTACAGGTGTTGGAGATGGGGGTTTTCTCCGGCATTCTGATCGGGGCCATAGTAGGGGTGCTTCATAATAAGTACTGTGACACCGAGTTCAAAGGCGTCATGTCGATTTATTCCGGGCATAGGCTGGTGGCGATCATCGCCATTCCGAGCGCCATGATCCTTGGTGCTTTGGCAGCGGAGCTTTGGCCATTCGTACAGCAGGGAATCACTGCTATGGCCAACGGGATCAAAGAGCTGGGGCATATCGGATTCCTTGTATACGGCTTCCTGGAAAGGATCCTGATTCCGACAGGGCTTCACCATCTTGTCTATACACCGTTTTTGTACACGGAACTGGGTGGAACAGCCCAAGTTGCCGGGGATATCATCTATGGCGCGCGGAATATCTATTTCGCCGAGATGGCAGACCCAAGCGTGCTGCAGTTGAGCGAAACAGTGAACTGGGACGCGCGGGGCCTGAGCAAGATGTTCGGCTTGATGGGAGCGGCGCTGGCGATGTATATGACGGCCCATAAGGATAAGAAAATGATTGCAAAAGCGATCCTGCTTCCCGCAGCCATCACTTCTTTCCTGCTTGGCGTAACGGAACCTCTCGAGTTCGCTTTCTTGTTCTCGGCTCCAATCCTGTTTGTAATCCATGCTGTACTAGCAGGAACGGGCATGATGCTTCTCAGCCTGTTCGGCGTCCACGCCGTAGGGGCCAATGGCGTCATCGATTTCCTTCTGTATAACTTGCCGCTTGGCACAGACAAGTCAAATTGGCCGATGTTCATCCTGGTCGGACTGCTTATGTTTGCGATTTATTTCGTAGTCTTCCGTTTCGTGATTTTGAAAATGAATCTGAAAACGCCGGGGCGCGAAGATGAAACGGAAGAAATAGATACGTCTGAGCCAGTGAAGACAGCACAGGCAGAAGCCAGTCCGGCAATGGAAAAGGAAGGGTCTTCGAAAGGGGAAGTCATCGTCGGGGCTTTGGGAGGAAAAGAAAATATCGAAACTGTAGAGAACTGCTACACGAGATTGCGTCTTGTGCTGAAGGATCCTGATGCCGTCGATGAGGCTGTTCTGAAGGGGACAGGTGCGAAGGGCGTTGTGAAATCAGGAAATAATGTGCAGGTTGTTTATGGATTACAGGTGAAGTCGGTCAGGGATGAAGTGGATCAATATTTAGGAGGTAGATCGTAATATGAAGACATTTAAATTAGCCATTGCAGGCGGCGGCAGCACATATACACCGGGAATTGTCAGAAGTCTGATGGATCGCTTGGAGGACCTGCCGCTCACTGAAATCCGGTTTTACGATATTGATGGGGAACGGCAATCGAAAGTAGTGGTTGCAGCTAAGGCAGTCATTGCTGAATATACGGATTCTATTAAAGTAACGGATACAACTGATCCCGAAACAGCTTTCTCGGATGTAGATTTCGTTTTTGCCCAAATGCGCGTCGGAAAGTACAAAATGAGGGAGTTGGATGAAAAAATACCATTATCCCATGATGTGGTTGGACAGGAGACATGCGGTCCCGGAGGATTGGCATATGGTCTTCGGACAATTTTCCCGATGGTTGAACTGATTGATTTTGTTGAGAGATATGCGAAGAAGGATTGCTGGATCGTCAATTATTCCAACCCGGCTTCCATTGTCGCTGAAGGGGTGCGCAAGCTGCGGCCGAAGGCACGGGTGCTTAACATATGTGATATGCCTGTCGCAACGATGCGCAATATGAGCGCGATTCTCGGTGTTGGCCGCAGTGATCTGAAGGTAGACTATTTCGGGCTCAACCACTTTGGCTGGTTTACGAAAGTGGAAGTGGAAGGAGTCGACCGCCTGCCGGAACTGCGCGAGCATATCAGCAAATACGGCTTGCTGACGGAGGATGTTTCAAAAATCGACTATAGGCACGCCGATGCTTCCTGGATTAAGACATTCAAGAACATCAAGCCGATCATGGACTATTTCCCAGATTATATCCCGAACCCGTATCTGCAATACTACCTGTTGCCTGATACAGTAGTGGAAACTTCGGATAAATCCTATACACGGGCCAACGAGGTGATGGACGGAAGGGAAAAATCATTGTTCGAAACGGTCCGCAAGTTTGAGGAGACAGGCATCCTTGAGGATGCGTTCCATGTGGGTGTGCATGGCATCTTTATCGTAGATGTCACTGTATCATTGGCGCATAACTTGGCTGAACGCCATTTGGTTATGGTTGAAAACAACGGAACAATCCCTAATTTGCCGGCTGATGCCATGATTGAGGTGCCTGCTTTGATCACTTCGGATGGACCGGTGCCGATTCATGTCGGTGAAATCCCGGCTTTCCACAGGGCTATGATCGACCAGCAGCTCGCATCCGAAAAGATATTGGTAGAAGCAATCACGGAAGGCTCCTATGAAAAAGCGCTTCAGGCATTCACGCTGAACAAAACAATACCGTCCGCCAATGTGGCCAAAAAGGTGTTGGATGACTTGATCGAAGCAAACAAGGAATATTGGCCGACGCTCCATAAAGTGTATGAGCAAGGGGTACCGGTAATACGATAGAAAAAAGTGCAGCCCAGCGGCTGCACTTTTTGTATAGGTTCATTCTGTTTTTTGGCTGACGTATAGGTTTTCGAGGGTTGATATAGAAGGCCCATTTACCCATTACTTCCACATTTTTCGGATGAATTCATCCCTTCCGCTTTGTTCCCTGTCTTCTTTGTAGTGCTTCGGATTCTTTTTATAGAAGTCCTGGTGATAGTCTTCGGCAGGGTAGAAAGCGGAGGCCTCTTTAATTTCTGTCACAATAGCTTTCTTGAATCTGCCTGATTCGGCCAGTTGTTTTTTTGATTGTTCGGCGATGGCCTTCTGTGTTTCATTCGTTACGAAAATTGCTGTTCTGTATTGAGAGCCCCTATCTTGGAATTGTCCATCAGGATCGGTCGGATCGATTTGCGGCCAGTAAATTTCCAGGATTTTTTCAAGTGGAAACTCTTTCTCGTCATAACGGATTTCAACTACCTCATAATGTCCGGTTGTGCCCGTCTTTACTTGCTCATATGTCGGGTTTTTCACGTTCCCGCCCATGAAGCCGGAAACGACTGATTCAATTCCTGAATAAGAATCGAAGGGTTTGACCATGCACCAGAAACAACCGCCTGCAAGATAGATTTTCTCCATAACCAGCCTCCTGCTGTTTTTGATTACATTATTATACATCACCCGGGAGAAAACTCCTAAAGTAAAGTGAGTTACAATTTCCGGGTAGAATGGCTTTACGGATAGGACTTCCCATACTTCAATTATTCACAGTTTATGTGAAAAAGTGAGCATGGGAAGTTATAATGATAAGATATCATCTAATGGATATAGTATGCATAAAGGGAATCTAGTCTGAAAATGGAAAGGATTTTACTAGTTTAATGAAAAGTTTACTTCAATTATTTGTTACATTCGCGAAACTAGGGGCAATCACATTTGGCGGCGGATATGCGATGCTCCCGATTTTGAATCGTGAAATCGTGGAGAAACGGAGATGGGCAACGGAAAAAGAAATAATGGATTATTATGCGGTCGGGCAATGTACGCCCGGCATCATTTCAGTCAATACAGCAACTTTCATAGGCGAGAAACAGAGGGGCTCTTTGGGAGGAATTGCAGCAACACTCGGGTTTATCGCCCCTTCCATCATAATCATCGGACTGATTGCGGCGTTCATTCAGAACTTTGCTGATTTGGAGATTGTGAGGGATGCGTTTGCCGGCATCCGGGTTTGTGTCTGTGTCCTGATTTTCAATGCGGTCAGGAATATGTACAGGGGAGCCGTCATTGACCGCGTCTCGGCAAGTATTTTCGTGATTGTGCTCTTGTTGGCTGCCGTGACGGATATTTCGCCTATTTGGTTTGTGGTCATTGCCGGAATAATCGGGATGCTGCTTAAGGGCCGGAAAGGAGCACAACTTTGATTTTGGCAAGATTATTTTATGAGTTTTTTCTGACGGGCTTGTTTTCTGTAGGCGGAGGATTGGCGACATTGCCGCTTTTATATCGCTTTAGCGGCGTTTATCGGAATTGTATTCAATCTTGGCTGATGGGTAGTTAAATGAAAGGAACAATTGAGCGGGCAGCCTTAGCAATAGACGGTTTTTCAGCTTCTGAACGATCGGGATGAAGGGAAGAAGTTATGGGATTCTTACGTAATGGCACATAAAAAGGAATATGCCGAATAAATTTTTGGAGAGGCGATTTCTAAGTTCCGTTTAAAGGAGGTCCATAATTGACTAAACCGATTAAGTTCACTGTTTATGCAGATGAAATTCCTGAACCGATACGGGCAGATGGAGCCGGCGCGACTGACTTGGGGCCAAGGGATATTTTAAGGGCTTTGGAGAATCCTGATATGCTTGTGCCGCCAGTGACGGATGCAGGTACGCTCGGCAATTTGCGCTTCTCATTCTCCGATACACCGATGACTTTGAAGCATGGGGGCTGGTCCAGACAAATCACTACGCGCGAGCTCCCTGTAGCAACAACTCTGGCGGGGGTGAATATGAGGCTGACTCCCGGCGGTGTCAGAGAACTGCATTGGCATAAAGAAGTGGAATGGAGTTTTATGCTTGCCGGAAAAGCAAGAATAACCGCAGTGGACCAAAACGGGAAAAATTTCATTGCGGACGTTAGTGTGGGGGATTTATGGTATTTCCCTCCCGGAATTCCCCATTCGATTCAAGGGTTGGAAGATGAAGGCTGCGAATTTTTGCTTGTATTTGATAACGGAAACTTCTCTGATTTGGACACGTTCACGATTTCCGATTGGTTTGCCCATACACCTAAGGAGGTTTTATCCGCAAATTTTGGTGTGCCGATCAGTGCGTTTCAGAATGTCCCGAAGCAGGAAAAGTATATTTATCAGGGGGAGGTGCCCGGACCGCTGGAGAGCGTGGCGGTACCGGATCCTTTCGGCACCAGAAACTTCACGCATAGCTTGCTGGATCAGGAGCCGATTAAATCGCCCGGCGGTTCTGTCCGGATAGCGGATTCAACTAATTTTCCGGTATCGGAAGAAATTTCGGTTGCGCTCGTGGAGATTCTCCCCGGTGCAATGAGGGAACTGCACTGGCATCCCAATAACGATGAATGGCAATATTTCTTGTCGGGCCAAGGCCGCATGACCGGATATGCCGCAGATGGTACTGCCCGTACATTTGACGTCAGGGCAGGAGATGTCGGGTATATGCCTTTTTGCTATGGCCATTATATCCAGAATACAGGTGAGGAAACTCTCTGGTATCTGGAAGTATTCAAAAGCCCTAAATATGCGGATATTTCATTGACTCAATGGATGGCGCTCGTGCCGAAAGAACTGGTCAGCAGCAATCTGAATATCGGGCCTGAAGTGATGGGCGCGCTGCGTAAGGACAAATGGGAGGTTGTTCGGTTCCCGGGATATACATACGAGAATCTCGAATAACTAATTCGGAAATATACTTTTGGGGGCGCCGTCATGGAGCCGCCAGAAATAAACCGGGGGGACGATGTCCTTTTCCTCCTGGTTTATTTGCCATTCTGTAAACATCCGTTGGGTTACGTTTTTCATTACAAGGACTATGCCTCCCTAAAGCGTGCCAATGTATGAAGGAAGAAAGCTGTCCTGCTAGTTATTGGTATATTTGAATAATGAATTCTGGAAGAGATCTCTATTCTGATAGGTTATAAATGCTTTATTGTAAAAGAATTCTGGTTGCATTCGCCTTTTTTTACCTGTTATTGAAAAATTCTATAGGTCTCATTTATAATGAAGGCGTTGAAAGTATATAGAGAAAGCAGTGGACCTTTAAAAGAAAATGTTTATAGCTGCCTAAAAATGAAATCGCTTACATTTATGGGTGGCATTTGTACATATCCTGATGCTGATGGACATGGATTTTTAAAGATGAAGCTGGGTTAAGGAGGAACATCGAATGACTAGACTGCCTAATGATTTCCTGTGGGGCGGAGCGTTGGCCGCACACCAATTTGAAGGGGGATGGAACCTAGGGGGAAAAGGGCCGAGCGTTGTAGACTGCATGACGGCGGGTGCTCATGGTGTCGCAAGAAGAATCACAGATTCGATTGAAGACAATGAGTTTTATCCAAATCATGAAGCCATTGATTTTTATCACAGGTACAAAGAAGATATCGCTTTATTTGCGGAGATGGGATTGAAATGCCTGCGGACATCAATTGGATGGAGCCGCATTTTCCCGAAAGGGGATGAAGCGGAGCCGAATGAGGAAGGCCTGCAGTTCTATGACAATGTCATCGATGAATTGCTGAAATACGGCATCGAGCCTGTCATCACGTTGTCCCATTTTGAAATGCCGCTTCATCTGGCAAGGGAATACGGCGGATTCAGAAACCGCAAAGTCGTCGACTTCTTTGCGAAGTTCGCCGAGGTTTGCTTCACACGGTATAAAGATAAAGTGAAGTACTGGATGACATTCAATGAAATCAATAACCAAATGGACGTTGACAACCCGTTGTTCCTCTGGACCAATTCAGGCGTATTGGTAGGTAAAAATGAAAATGCCAAGGAAGTCATGTACCAGGTCGGCCATCATGAACTCGTTGCAAGTGCATTGGCAGTCATAAAAGGAAAAGAAATCAATCCTGATTTCATGATCGGGGCCATGGTGTCTCATGTGCCGATCTATCCTTACTCTTGCAACCCGGAAGACATCATGCTCGCTGAACAGGAGATGCGTCAGCGCTACTTCTTCCCGGATGTTCAGGTCCGCGGCTATTACCCGCGCTATGCATTGAAGGAATTCGAAAGGGAAGGGTATGCGATCAAGTTTGAAGAGGGAGATGATGAAATTCTCCGTGACGGCATTGTTGACTACCTGGGCTTCAGCTATTATATGTCCACAACCGTGAAAAACGATGTAGAGAAAGTGAATACGGGCGATATCGTGAATGGGGCGCTTCCGAATGGGGTCGAAAATCCATACATCAAGTCCAGCGACTGGGGCTGGGCAATTGATCCGACCGGCCTTCGTTATACGCTGAACCGTTTCTATGACAGGTATCAGATTCCATTGTTCATTGTTGAAAATGGCTTTGGTGCTATCGATACGCTGGAGGAAGACGGGTCCATCCATGACCCTGAACGGATCCAATATCTGAAATCGCACATCGAAGCGCTGAAAAAAGCTGTAACCTATGATGGCGTCGATTTGATTGGATACACGCCATGGGGCATTATTGACATCGTATCATTCACGACAGGTGAGATGAAAAAGCGTTATGGCATGATTTATGTGGACCGCGATAATGAAGGAAATGGGTCCATGAAGCGATATAAGAAAGATTCCTTCACATGGTATAAAAATGTCATCCAGACAAACGGTGAACAACTGTAAGTAAGCTTTCCGGCATCCGGTTTTCTTAACGGGACAAGCAGGGAAACACCCGCTTCTGCAGCTGCAGACAGCGGGTGTTTGTTTTTGCCGGCCCGTGCAATCTATAGGGCACACATGAATCGCTGTGAAGGCTATTCGATGTCGAAGCCATTTTTTTCGATCCTCTGCAGCAGCCTTTCGTACTCTTCTTTTTCCTTCTCGGTATCATTCCACTTGTCGGCATACACGTATGAGATTTGGCCGGCTTTCACTTCGACAATCGTTTTATGGGACATTTGGTCTTTTTCATGCACAAGAAGAAAATAGGAAACAGGCACAATTAGATCAAGCTTGATTGCCTTTTCGATTTTTGCATCAGCCAATTCTTTCAGCAATGGGTGATTAAGCTTTATGACCATGACCGGCTCGTAGCTGTTTGAGGCGATATCGCTAATATTCTGCAACAGCGTATCATCCTGTATATTTTTTAACAGCAAACCAACGACAGGCCTTGCTTCATTGATGATGGCGATATCTTCCTCCTGTTCTTGCTCTTTCATAAATGCTGCTATTGACTCCTGTGTTTCAGCCGGGACAGAAGCTTCATCTTCCTGCAGGACCGGCAAGACACGGATCACCAATAGCAGGGCGACTGCGCCGATCAACAGATAGGCGGGGCGCTTTGTGTGCTCCTTCGGCCATGCAGTCAGTTGCCGTTCTTTTTCTGGCTGAGGCGGGGCTTGCGGTTCCGCGGCGCCATTGGTTTCTGTCAGTTCTTTGATTTTTGCTATGTTTTCGGAGCTCCAGATGGCGGCTAACTGGGCTTCAAGCTCGTAAGGCGACAGCTTTGGCTGGACGGGCTCCTGCTGTTCTATTTTTGTGGTGACCGTTTGTTTCATTTCCTTCATGGCTGACTTTTGGGCTGTCCTTGCTTGTTTTTTCAGATTTGTTTCTTCTTTTGTTGTTAATCCGGCTTCCTTCAGCATGGAATTATTGATTTTCAAACAAGTGAACAATAAGGACATATACAGGATGATGATTCCCCAAAAAACATGTTTCCCCATAACTGCGTATAGGAGCGCCAACTCTGCAAGCATGATCAAGAACACCCAATAGCCTGGCTTCTTTTTATCTTTATATAGGAGCTTCCATATGAATCTTACCGGATAGCCCCATGCTGGGGATATGACATGATTCAGATTGAGCAGCATCCGAATAAGCCCATTTTCAGAAGGCAGGATCTTTTCGTAATATCTTCGGACAAACTCGCTTTCCGGCTGCAATCTCATTGCCTCGTCTATGAGAATCTGCGCCTTTTTGAATTTCCGCAGCTGGTAGGCCATCCATGCAAAATTCACTAGGTTGTTTATGTTCTCCGGATTTTCCTGGAGCGCGAGCTGCTCGTATTTCTCAGCTTCATCAAATTTCCTTGCGGTATACAAATACGTAGCGTAATCCCCTAAATAGGCATCATCGTACGGTTTCAGCCGGACAGCTTCCCGGCTTGAGGCCAAAGCCCCCTCTATGTCGGTGTTGTGAATATGCTTGGCGAACATGGAATGGTAAAAAGGGTTTTCTGGGTAGATGCGCATCCCTGTTTCAATCAGTTCCCGGCACTCTTGGCCATATGCCAGAAGATTATGGAGTATGTTGATGACATGCATGAGTGCATAATCATCGGCAGGTGCCCTTTGAAGCGCTTCATTCACCCATTCGTAAGCATTTTCCTTTTGGCCGAGCATCCCATAAAGGTAAGCCATAAGTATATAGCCTGAGAAATCTTCCGGATCCTCCTGGATCCAGGACTCGGCCAGATTTCTCGATAAATCGATCTCACCCCTGCTGATGTGCTGTTCGATGACAAGAATCATGGAAGATAGTGAATCCGGCATTCGCTTCATCCTTTACTTAAGATTATTTTTATGGATATAGTCCAACACATCCTGGTACTCTTGGTTTGCATCGCTGAAGATGGCATAGCTCTTGGCTGTCGCAAACCAATCAAGTGTAGTCGGTTGCCGTTTTTCCATGGCTTTCATTAGATCCTCATTGGTAAGGGGCTGGACCGTTCCGGTTTCAAAGGATCTTGCGATTGCATAATCGATTGCATCCTTCACCAGATATTCCAGGTCGGCGCCGGAAAAATGCTCGGTATATTTTGCGGCTAAATCGAGCTGAAGATCTTGCTGCGGCTTGCCGTCCGTTTTCAATTGCAGAATCGTTTTCCGTTCTTCCAAGTCGGGAGGAGGAAGGAAAATCAGTGAATTGAAACGTCCCGGGCGCCTCAGTGCGGGGTCCAAATACCAAGGGGTGTTTGTGGCACCGATTACATAAATGCCCTCATTGTTCCCGTAAGAACCATCCAGCTCGATCAGCAGCTGGTTCACAAGCGTACGCTGGTGGTGGGACATCAGCTTTTGCCTGTTTCCCCCTAAAGCGTCCAGTTCGTCGATGAAGAGGACACATGGCTGTTTTCGGCGGGCGTCTTCAAAAAACTCATGCAGGTTTTGCTCTGCTTCTCCTGCCCATTTTGAAAGGATTGATTGCAGGTCCAGATGGAGGAAGTTAGCATTGATTTCCCCGGCAACGGCTCTCGCCAAAAATGTTTTTCCGCATCCAGGAGGCCCATAAAAGAGCAGCCCTCCTCCAACTTGCTTTCCATAAGCCCTGAAAATCTCAGGTGACTGAATCGGCATGATGAAGTCCATCCGGATTTTCTTTTTCACTTCCTCCAATCCGCCTACGTCCGCAAACGTTTCCCGCTTCCGCTCGATTTCCACTATTTTATTTTGCTCCTTGTCATATGAAATGACCTTAAGTCTATCCCGTTGATTCTCCTGCATCATTTTCCCCCCTGGCAATTTAGTGGCCATATTGAATAGGAGTTGAGACCCGGATTCCCCTATATTAGACAATCCTATTCATGACGATAGTTATGTTATTATCATAATTTAACAAAATTGGTATTCGCAATATATAAGGGGTTATTTTTTAATGGATTGATCCTTTTCTGAAATAAATCCGGAATCTATGCAGATGACCTTGTGTATCCAGCTGATTCAGCCTACTATTAAAGGAGGTATGCCATAAAACTTGAAGAGAAGTAAGGAGAAAGCAATCATGTTTTTAAAATCAGTTGAAAAAAGGAAGACGCTCATCTTCAGGATTGTACTGGCATTGTTGGTCGTTTCGGTCATTTATGCTGCTTATATGGTCTCCGTCGCACCGTCAGGGATGGCTGAGAACGAGTACGAACGGGTAAAGAGCGATTATGTATTGATGATTCTGCAGTGCCTTGTCGGAAGCATTGTCATTTTTCTGCCATCGAAGGTAGAGAAACGTTTTCATATTGATATTCCGGATATTATGGAAGTTATGTATTTCCTTTTCCTGTTTTGTGCGATTTATTTAGGGGAGGTACGGAACTTTTATTTCAAGGTCCCTTACTGGGATATGATTCTTCACGGCTTCAGTGCGGCTATGCTCGGCGCTTTTGGGTTTATCATCGTTAATTTCCTGAATGATACGGAAAGGCTTAACATTAGGCTGAGCCCATTTTTTGTCTCTCTGTTCGCATTCTGCTTTGCGGTCACTTGCGGAGCTGTCTGGGAAATTTACGAATTTCTGGCGGATGGGCTTCTCGGTACGAATATGCAGAAATTCATCACTGCGGATGGTACGGTAATGATCGGCCGGGATGCAGTGTCCGATACGATGGAGGATATGATTGTGGACGCCTGCGGAGCATTGATTGTGACTGTGGCCGGCTATTATCATCTATGCCTGCAGGGGAAACGGGCAAAGAAAAGAAACCTGGAGATGTAGGCATTTGTAAGTAAAGAACTTGCCATTTTAGTTCGGCAAGGAGATTCTTAGCACAAAAAGCGGAGCAAAGCATATAGCTTGCCCCGCTTGAATTCAGCCGCCCGGAAGGGTGGTTTTGCTGTGCTGTAATTCATACGTCCGCATATACAAATCCATGGCAGGATGGGAGCCTTTTGTGATCAGGTCTGCAATGATCTTTGCCAATACACCGCTGTACACAAGGCCATTATCGCCATACGCAAACAATACATAGCAGTTCGGCAGCTCACTGTATGTGCCGATTGCGGGCATCCCGTCATGGGTTCCACCATAAAAGGCCCCCAGGTAATAGTCGGGTTCAACGCGGATGTCGGGAAACAGTTTATTGAATTCCCCGATCAATTTATTTTTTTTGGCAATCAGCTTGGAGTCCCTTTTATCTGCGAATGATGTGGGAATGTCAAGCCCGCCGATGATGATTCGGTTATCTTCAGTAGTTCTCATGTATATATAGGGACGGGCTGTCTCCCAAATCAGTGCCCGCTTGTACCAATCCTTGAAATCATCAATGGGCTTTGTTATACAAGCGTAGCTGCTTTCAATGGTACAGTTCTTCTCTTTTTTGAACTCGAGATTTTCATAGCCGGCGGCCATAATGACACGGCGTGCCCTGATGGAATGCCCGCTGTCTGTGTGGAAAATGGCCTTATCACCCTCGAACTTCCTGCGGATTATTTTCGTCTCCTCATAAATCCGTGTTCCCCTCGAATGGGCTTTCGCCAACAGGCCATGTGTGAAGCGGAAGGGATTCATCTCTCCGTCATCGTATACATACAATGCTGATTCCTTGCTGAAAGGAAAACGTTCGCTGATTTGGCTGGAGGTAAGCAAGTCCACAGAGAATCCGTGCTTTTGGAGGAGATCATACTCTTTCTGAAGCTTTTCTGCCCCTTGATGGTCGCTCGCAAAGTAAAGGCTGTCCCTTCTCTTGAAATGAGGGTCGATTTCAAGGGAGGCAGCGGCTTTTTCAATATCATCAATGGCCCCGCGGCAAAGTTTTGTATGTAGAATGGCGTTTTCTTCACCGAATGTGTTCACAAGTTCAAATAGCATTTTATCGCCAAGATACTGGAGCAGGCTCGTGTTTGCGCACGTGCTGCCGGTGGCGATTTTTCGCTTGTCCACTACCACGGCATTAAGCCCCGCTTCACTCAACTGATAGGCGCATTTAGCTCCTGAGCTTCCTCCGCCGATAATCAGGACATCGCATGTAATATCTTCATCCAGTGCCGGGTAGGCAGGAGGGTTGTTCAACGTATTCTGCCAATATAGTCTTCCGCTTTGTAAATCCATTGTCTATGCCTCCTTTTATTCTGCAAAAAAGTCGATTTAGTTTGTCCGGAAACAAACAGATACATGCCGGATGCAACTGGCTATTAAGCGAAAGTGCATTCCATTTTGATTTGCCTGCTAAAGCAGGTT
>CAKQBC010000034.1 GCA_934215995.1 uncultured Bacillus sp.
CAGGGGGGATGCGGCAAAGGGTCGCACTCATCCGGACATTGGCGACGGATCCCAAACTGTTGTTGTTGGATGAACCGTTTTCTGCACTTGATTATGTAACCAAACTGAAGCTTGAAGACCTTGTCTCCCAAACACTGAAGCAATTCAATAAGACCGCGATTCTTGTAACCCACGATATAGGCGAAGCAATTGCGATGAGCGACCGCATCTATCTTCTGGCTGCCAATCCCGGAAGGCTTCATAAAGTATATGATATTCCGGATGAATTGCGTAAGATGGCACCATTCGAATCCAGGAACCATCCGCAATACTCTTCCTTATTTCAAACCATATGGAAGGAGTTTGAGAGAAGTGAAGGCTGACAAACCGAATATCCATGAACTTCATACGGCATTCAAACATGGCCTGCTAAAGGAAAAGAAACGTGTGCGCCTTTATCAGGCCATCATCTTCATTGTATTCTTTGCTTTATGGGAAGCTGCCAGCCGCCTGGAATGGATCGATCCCCTCATATTCAGCTCCCCTTCCAAAGTAGCTTTGCTCTTTATTGAAAAATTGCAGGATGGCAGCCTTTGGGCGAATGTGGGTGTCACATTGTTTGAAACGATTTTGGGCTTTATCCTGGGTACCTTACTTGGAACCCTGCTGGCCTCTATCCTTTGGTGGTCCCCTTTTTTATCAAAAGTCCTGGATCCCTATTTAGTCATATTGAACGCGATGCCTAAAGTGGCGCTCGGACCGATCCTGATTGTGGCACTCGGTCCCGGTTTCACGTCCATCATCGCCATGGGAGCCATCATTTCCGTTATCATAACGACGATAGTGGTCTATACTTCCTTTCGTGAAGTCGATCCAAACTATCTGAAGGTCCTCAACACTTTCGGGGCAACAAGGCTTCAATGCTTTAAGGAAGCCATTCTGCCGGCATCCACCCCGACCATCATATCAACATTGAAAGTCAATGTCGGCCTATCCTGGGTAGGTGTGATCGTCGGAGAGTTTCTCGTATCCGCGAAAGGGCTCGGCTACCTGATTATCTACGGTTTCCAAGTGTTCAATTTCACTCTTGTGTTGATGTCACTTCTTCTGATAGCCGTATTCGCGACACTGATGTATCAGGTAGTCGAGTGGCTCGAGAGAAGGCTAATCAACTAAAGCTGATCGTTTCCGGGGAAAGACCCTTCTTTCTATTCAAAAAGAGGGGTCTTACTTCCCTCTCTATCATAAAAGATCCAATTCCTTGATTCGATCGATGCACAATGCAATCGTTCTGTCACGCATAATGAAGCTGAACATGGGATCTGAGAAGTCTTTAGGCAGATTTTCCAGAATAACGGGGCCATCAGTTTCAAGGTAATCCTGTTTATCGTCGAATCTATCGGCAAATGCAAAATAGACGCTCTTCACAAAAGAAGAATCATCACATTCCACTTTATATTGGCCCAAATATGCCAAACGGCTGATTACTGCCCCGGTCTCTTCGTGAGCTTCTCGGATGGAAGCTTCCTCGATTGTCTCACCTTTTTCTCTTTTGCCCCCGGGGAATTCCAAGCCCCTCGCTTTATGTTTTGTGAAAACCCATCCGGATACAGAATGGACCAATACAAGCACATGATCAGGCGATGCTGAAAAGGCATCCTTTTCTCCGGAAAAAGACACGATGCACCCATTCTCATCCTTATAAATTTCAATCATTCCTTTTCACCTTTTCTTCTTTTTTCAATTATCTTTATTATAACAGTTCCAAATGAGCCGATATACTAAATGGCTGCTCCTGCCAGAAACAGGTTAAAAAAAGGGAATTAGGGTAAAGTAAGAGCAGATGGCGAACAGCAAAACAAATATTTTTTATTCTTTCGGGACAAGTGATATTATGTGTGTATACTCACATACTTTTGATTGACTACATTACGAATGGGGTGTTTTTGATGAAACTGATTGATGATTTATTCGAACACTACCGGACAAAATTAACTGGGGACGATGAAGACATCGACATTCTTGCATTGGCTTTGCTGGAACAGCTGAACCAAAGTGAAATCCTCTCTTATATCAAGGAGATGGATGAAGTGGAACTTAGGAGCTTTTTCGGATTATACATAATGGAAACGTTGAAGGCTAAGTTTTCTGAATCAAGCACATCGCACCCAAAAGAAGGTTTTTTCACGGATTTCAGGAATATACACTAAAAAGAGAGGCTTAGCAGCCTCTCTTTTTAGCTAGCCAAATGAACTATTCAAGGGCAAACTCAATTGGTCTGTCAAATAGTAAGGCCTCTCCGTTATGGAGAGGCCTCTTTATTCTATTCCAGATATGCACGCAGCATCCAGCTATGCTTTTCATAGCTGTTGACCATGCCGCCAAGCATATCGGCAGTCATATGATCATCGTCTTTTTCAGCAAGCTTAATGCCTTCCTTCAGCTCTTCGCAGACTGTTTTGAAGTCATCAATCAAAATTTGGACCATTTTGTCCGTTTTTTCTTTCCCTGACGCTTCCTTGACCGATGCTGTTTCCAAATGCTCTTTCATCGTTGCCACCGGCTGTTCTTCCATTGCAAGCAGCCTTTCAGCCAGCACATCGAAATTCTTGGATGTTTCATTATATAGCTCTTCTAATTTTTTGTGCAGTTCAAAGAAGTGCGGTCCTTTTACATACCAATGATAATTATGAAGCTTTGTGTAAAGGACGTTAAAATTCGAGATTTCTTTATTAAGCAATTCCACTAATTGTTTGTTTGCCATAACCCAATTCCTCCTTCGTGTGTACATAAGGATATATACCCGAAGAAAAATGATGCAAACAGGCAATTTGTGGTACAATTTTACAAAACAAACAACAAAAGGTGGGAGCAAATTGCTGACTATAGTGCTGATCGTATCCATTATCATCATATTGGCCGTCATTCTCATTTCCGTCCTGGCCACTACAAAAGCCTATCAATATGAGCATACCGTAGATCCGATGCCCGAGGAGACGGAAAGCTCGGAAGGACAGGCTGAAAAAAATGATATACATAAGTCCGTGTAAAAAAGGGAAGCTAACCATAACAGGAAAGCTTCCTTTCTATTTTCCAATCATAAAAGTATGGCAATTCAACCTTTGGGTGTATAATACTCAAGTAGAAATTTTATTGGAACAGGATGAATTGTTATGAAGAAACCGTTACTGGCGCTGATTCGTTTTTACCGGGTTGCCATCTCCCCCCTTAAACCGCCTACATGCCGCTTTTATCCGACATGCTCTGCTTATGGGCTCGAAGCAATCCAAAGATTCGGTGCAATCAAAGGCAGCTGGCTGACAATCAGACGCATCCTTAAATGCCATCCGTTTCATCCCGGCGGTGTTGACCTGGTACCCGAAAAAAAAGAAAAAGGTGCAGAAACTGATATGCGCAACAATTGATTAAGGCTTCCCTATGTATCTTCTGCCCATGAAATTGCATACTTTAGAATAAAATAATATTGCTTTACTAAGTGAACTGTTATACTATACAATATGTAAATCGTAATCATTTCGATTTCGCTTTATAACTTTTTTTGAAGACTAAATCGGAATAAATACGATTTGATTGATTAGGAGGTTACTGATGAAAAGGAAAATCGCATTTTCAATGATATTGGCTGTCTCCGCCTTTCTTACAGCATGCGGCAGCAATAATGAAGAGCAAGCCAAAAACAATGACGCCCTTACAGTATATACAACTATCTACCCTTTAATGTATCTGGCTGAGGAAATTGGCGGGAATCTGATTGATGTTAAATCTGTCTATCCGGCTAACGCAGATGAACATTCCTTCGAGCCCTCTCAGAAAGAAATTATCGATATGGCGGAATCTGACTTATTTCTGTATATCGGCTACAACCTTGAAGGTTTTGTGAAAAAGGCGGAACCTATTCTTGAGGATGAAGGTGTAAAAGTAGCAGCTATCGGCGAACAAATCGATATAGATGTTGACTCGCATTCAGAGGAAGACCATGACCACGCTGAAGAGGGACATGATGACCATGAAGGGCATGACCACGGAGATGTAGATCCTCACGTATGGCTCGACCCGAATCTTATGATCCAGATGGCCGAACAGGTCAAAAATGAATTGACAGAGCTTCTGCCTGAAAAAGAAAGCTATTTCGAAGAAAATTATCAGCAGACAGCTGAAAAAATGAAAGACCTTGATGCTGACTTCAAACAAATGGTCGAGGAATCGGCTAAGGACGAAATTATCGTTTCGCATGCCGCTTACGGATATTGGGAAGCCCGATATGGGATAGAACAGCTTGCTGTTGCCGGACTATCGAGTTCCAGCGAACCTTCCCAAAAGCAATTGACAGAGCTTTTGAAAACAGCAAAGGAACATGATATCGAGTATGTATTATTCGAACAAAATGTACCGTCGAAGCTGACTGAAACGATTCAAAAAGAGATTGGTGCCAAGTCGCTGACGATCCATAATCTTTCTGTTCTGACATCCGAAGATATGGAGAACGGTGAAGATTACATCAGCCTGATGGAGCGCAATATTTCAACATTGAAGGAAGCCCTTCAGTAATTTCCACTTATGCCTCTTCCGGGCCTTGCACAAACTATTGGTGTAAGGAGGGGGTACTGTGGCAAAAGACGTGAAATGCGGCGTAAATAGCTGTACATTCTGGAAGCATGGAAACCGGTGCGCGGCTAAGAATATCGTTGTTGAAATGTATTCCGAAGAACGTGCCCGCACAAGCAGCCAAACCGGCTGTAAAACTTTCCAGCCGAAAGATATATATTAAAAAAAACGAGGAACCGTTTCCTCGTTTTTTCTATTTATCCCGGGCTTCCCCATTGTTAAAAGTTTTCTTCACTGCTTGCTTGCCCTGCTGAATTTACTCTGCAGACTTACAAGTTCTTCTTCGCATAAATCTGTGATTGTTTTTATGACATCCAAGGGCAAATTACGGTTAAGAAGGATTTCCGCTATTAAATAGGCTTTTTCCGTTTTTCCCATCATATACCCCCTGTATAATATTGTGAGAATGGTTTTGTTATTCACATTATACAAGAAAACCGGATCAATAAAATATCACCAATAGCCTATTTATGCTTGATTTCCTTTATAAGCCTGCATTATTTTCCCCGGAACGGTCTCTCATTCCAATCAGCTTTCTTCGGATTAATTTGTTGGAAGCATTCTTCGGAAGCTCTTTTACAATATGCATTTCTTTCGGCCTTTTATATCTGGCAAGGTTTTTGATGCAATGTTCCTGCAGTTCTTCAACCGTGCAAGAAAGATGTTTAAGAACGACAAACGCAATCGGGACCATTCCCCATTTTTCATCAGGCAGGCCGGTGACACCGGCTTCCAAAACAGCTGGATGCCGGCAGATGGCCGCTTCCAGTTCAGCTGGATATATATTTTCCCCGCCGGAAATAATCAGGTCGGAACGCCGGTCAACCACATACAGGAAACCATCAGCATCGAGGCGGCCCATATCGCCGGTCCTGAACCAGCCTCCTTCCAGGAACGATTGCACGTTGGCCTCTTCATTTCCAGCGTAACCTCTTGTTACATTGGGTCCCTTCACAACTATTTCCCCAACTTCATTTACGTTTGCTTCGTTTTGTCCATTCATGATTTTCAACTGGCAGGGAAATAGTGCTTTGCCTGCGGAACCAAGCTTCGATAAGCTGTATTCAGGAGATAACGTGGCTATTTGGGAAGAAGTTTCTGTCATTCCATATGTCTGATAAACAGGGATCCCTTTATTCTTGCAGGACTCTAATATGCTCAAAGGAGCCGGCCCGCCTCCAAGCAGCATGCATCGGAATGCTGGCGGATATGTTCCGCCCTTCAGATCGATCATCAGCCGGTTCAACATCGCTGTTACGACCGAAGCAATGGTTACATTCTGTTCCCTGATGGACCGGTTCACTTGCCGTTCATCAAAGCGGCTATGCAATACAACCTTCATTCCATAAATGACGCTGCGCATGAGGATGGATAACCCGCTGATATGAAATAGCGGTACTGTGCACAGCCATACATCCTTTTCATGCAGGCCAAGATTCAGCATGGAGCCTGCTGCGCTCCACCAATGGTTCCCGTATGTTTGGATGACAGCCTTAGGGCGTCCTGTCGTCCCAGAAGTATACATATAAGAAGCTGTCTCATTCAAATCAATCTCACGTACTACAAGCTGGCCTTCCTCGATGTCGATTGCGGCAGCTTCCATATCCTGAATGCAGTAAACTTTCTCTCGCTCATACTCCTCAAGCAATGAAAGATGTTCCCGGTCCGCAATGACAATATTCACACCGGAATCTTTCAGCTGCCACAGCAATTCATTAGGGGCTAGCCTGATGTTGAAAAGCACCATTTCAGCACCGATCAACATACTGGCATGAATGGTTAAGACCATTTCTAAAGTATTTCCTTGCAGTACGCCGATCTTGTCCCCTTTCCGTATGCCCTTTTCATAGAAACCCCTGGCATACCCAAGAGAATGTTCGTAAAGCTCCTTGAATGTATAAGAATGATTGTCAAAATTGATCGCTATACGCTCAGGAGTAAGCTCGGCCCGCTTCATTAGCCAATTCGGCAATGATGTCCCTTCCACTCTGCATTCACCTCTCACACCTCTAAATATAGAAAGAGCTTGGCAAAGGATGCCTTTGCCAAGCTCTTGACTGTCCGAAATTGCCCATTAAGGGAATCTAGGGAATTGTCCGAAGTCTGGTTTACGTTTTTCTTTAAAGGCATCGCGGCCTTCTTTTGCTTCATCTGTTGTGTAATACATCAATGTGGCATCACCGGCGAATTGCTGTAGACCGGCCAATCCGTCTGTATCCGCGTTGAATGCGGCTTTTAGGAAGCGTAGGGCAGTCGGGCTTTTCTCGAGCATTTCTTCACACCACTTGACTGTCTCTTCCTCGAGCTGTTCCAATGGGACAACTGTATTGACCAATCCCATGTCCAAAGCTTCCTGTGCATTGTACTGACGGCATAGGTACCAGATTTCCCTTGCTTTTTTATGTCCGACGATACGTGCCAGGTAGCCTGAACCGTAACCGGCGTCGAAGCTGCCGACTTTAGGGCCTGTTTGCCCGAATACAGCATTATCAGCTGCAATCGTCAGGTCGCATACGATATGAAGCACATGGCCTCCTCCGATTGCGTAACCTGAAACCATTGCTACAACCGGCTTCGGTATAACACGGATCAGACGCTGCAAATCAAGGACATTCAAACGCGGAATTTGGTCATCCCCTACATAACCGCCATGGCCCCGGACTTTTTGGTCTCCGCCTGAACAGAATGCCTTGTCCCCTTTGCCTGCAAGAATAATGACGCCGATGCTTGCATCGTCTCTGGCGAATGCAAATGCATCAATCAGTTCCATAACCGTCTTCGGACGGAATGCATTATGTACTTCCGGACGGTTGATTGAGATCTTTGCAATTCCATTGTATGTTTCATAAACAATATCTTCATAAGTGCGTTCTTGTTTCCACTCAATAGCCATTTCTTTTCTCCCTTCTTTTTTCAACAAATTCCCTTATTATTTTACCAAACAATTCATAATCTTCCACATGAATTGCATGGCCAGTTTTTTTTGCGGCAATCCACTCGCTTTTTGGAAGCCGCGTCTCCATCTCTTCGGCGATCCTGCAGAACTTATCATCATATTCACCTGTAACAAGCAAGACCGGCATTTCCAATTCTTGAAGCCTGTCCCAATAAGAAGGCTGTGCCCCGGTCCCCATTCCCTTCAGGCTGTTTGCCAGCCCGATTTCACTGTTCAGGAGCCGCTGCTTCCGGATCATCATCCTTTTTTCACGGGGCAATTGCTTTTGGGAGTGGAATAGCGGGATATCCTCCCAATAGTCCACAAATGGGAGAATTCCTTCTGCCAGTATCCTTTTGGCCAACGCATGGTCCTGTTTGATCCGTGCTTGCTGCTCTTCCACTGTCTGCAGACCGGGAGAGGAGCTTTCAAGCACCAAGGATGACACAAGCTCCGGATAAGCAAGTGCAAAGCTGAGTGCAAGCCGGCCGCCCATTGAATAACCGATAATATTCACTTTTTCGACATGCAAGAATTCCAGTATGGATTTCAGGTCCTTGCCGGCCTCTTCAATTCCATACCTGGATGGTTCAGGGGGACATGCCGTTTTGCCATGCCCCAGCAAATCAGGGATAATGCACATGCAGCGCTCAGCTAAAAGGTCTGTGTATTTGCCCCATGTCGCATGGCTGCCGGTGAATCCATGAAGCAACAATATCGGCTCCCCTTCTCCTTTGACCTCAACGTAATAAGGCAAGCCATCGCAATCAATGAACATATTGCTCACTTACCAACAGCCGGCCAAGCTCCTTGGTGGCTTTTTCGGCCAACTTCCTGTGAAGTTCCACATTACTTTGTCTCTCCGTCATCACTTCAATGACTTTCAAGCCGGTTTCCTGCAGGGATTCTTCGCATGCATGCCGGAATTGCTGCCAGTCCCTAACTCTGCTGAACCGCCCGCCATACATTTCAATGACATGGGAAAAGTCGAGGCCATGAGGTGTCCCGAACAGTTCCTCGAAAAATTCTTTTTCGCTTGATTGAGGCAGAAAGGAAAAGATGCCCCCGCCATCGTTGTTCACAATGATGATCGTCATGTCCCTTTTCAGCATCCTTGCAGCAAGCAATCCATTCATATCATGGAAGAAACTGAGGTCGCCAATGACCAGGACAGTCGGCTCTCCGGCGGCAGATACACCCAGGGCTGTCGAAACAACCCCATCAATGCCGTTTGCTCCGCGATTCGAGTAAATCTTGATTGATTTATCCATGCAGTGGAAAAATGTATCACAGTCCCTGATCGGCATACTATTTCCCACAAATAGATTAGTTCCTGCAGGCAAAAGCTCCTGAAGCTCCGAGAAAATTCTGCCTTCGTTCATCGAGTCATCCTCTTTTATGGAAAGAAGCGCCTTTTTCGTAGTTTCATTAACGGCCAGCCACTTGTCCATCCAGCCAGGGTCCTTCTCCTTGCCACTCATCCTATCAGCAAGCTGCTCACAGAACAGCGACTCGTCACTATAGACCATCTGTGTAGCCATTCCAGTCGGTTCGCGCCAGCCTGCCCCGCCATCGACAACGATTTGTTGTACGCCTTTATGCTTCTTTATGAAAAGCGTCAAAGGCTTGGATACAGGCATCGATCCAAATCGGATAATAACTTCCGGACACAGTTCCTCCTGAATCTTTTCCAATCTTAAGAACATATCATACGTTTCGACCACTCCGTCTTCCGAACAGGAGCGCAATTGGGAAAGCGGATCGGCCAGAATCGGATACTGTAAAGCGGCAGACAATGCAAATACAGATTCCCTGAAGGAACGGTTGTGCATTTCCCCGCAGACAATGATACCCTTTTTCGCATTTGTGACTACATTCACTAAATCATCCATAACCGAATCAGAGGCTATCATTTTGCCATCATCGAACCTGAAGCTCCCTTGCTGCCCGCTTCTTCCTCTGTCAAAGAAATCCCTGTCCATAATAGGCACCAGCGGTTCCTGAATCGGCGCATTCAAATGGACCGGCCCGGAAGGACTCTGTAAAGCGGTTACAAAAGCCCTCTTTGAAATATTCCGTATATATTGTATGGATGTGTCCCTGCCGTCAGGCAGCGCCAAATCGCATGACCATTTAACATATTTGCCGTATAGCTGCGTTTGATCGATGGCTTGCGGCGCACCTACCTCCCTCAATTCATGAGGGCGGTCAGAGGTAATGACGATAAGCGGCACCCTTGAATAGTGGGCTTCTACGACAGCCGGCAAGTAATTGGCTGCTGCCGTGCCCGAAGTGCACACCAATGCCACCGGTTTCCGTGTTGCTTTTGCAAGCCCGAGCGCATAAAAAGCTGCAGATCTTTCATCAATGTTCATATGCACAGCCATATCCGGATGTTTCGACATCAGCATGGACAACGGCGTCGACCTTGATCCAGGACTGATGACGGCATGCCGTACATCGACTCTCGCCAGTTCGTCTACGAAAGCCGCAATATAAGCTGTCAAAGACTCAATATGATTCATTGCCTGTACCTCCTAAAGCCTGCAGCATTGGCTTGAACTTGATCCATGTTTCTTCATATTCTTCTTCAGGGTTTGAATCCTCCACTATGCCGCAGCCGGCGAATAATGAAGCTTCGTTGCCTTGGATAAGCGCTGAACGTATGCCAACAGCGAACTCCCCGTTGCCGTCTGCATCCGTCCATCCGATTGGGGCGGCATAAAAGCCCCTGTCCATGTTTTCATTTTCAAGGATCCATTCCAATGCTTCCTCTCGAGGCAACCCCCCCAGTGCTGGCGTTGGGTGCAATTTCTCCACCAGATGGAAAATTGAAGTTGCTTCCTCCATTTCCCCGGTTACAGGAGTATACAAATGCTGAATATGCCTCGTCTTCATAAGCGCAGGCTTTGAAGGCAGGCTTACTGAACTGCAGACGGATTCGACCGCTTCTTTGATCATCCCGACCACATACTGATGCTCAATCAAATTTTTTGGGTCATGCAACAGGGCATTGCCCAATTTTTCATCTTCTTCAGCTGTCTTGCCTCTGGCAATCGAGCCGGCTAAGCATGTGGATAATACCTTGTTCTTTTCCTTTTTGACCAATCTTTCTGGTGTCGCACCGACAAAGGCATTGCTGCCGGATTCTATTGAAAAGACATAACTCGCCGGCTGCTCTTTCAGTAAGCGTTCCAATATCGGTTCCGGCAGGATTGCATCCTCAAATTGAAGCCTTAGCTCACGAGCCAGTACGATTTTATCAATATGGGATCCCTTAATCGTATTCACTGCACGCTGAACTGTTTCTTTCCATTGTTCCGGCTCTTTTTCCTTTACCCCTTTTACCGGTTGATTCTGTTTCATCTCCAGTGCTGCTGCCGAGTCCGACAATAACTGTTCCCCTTCATTCACTATCTCCAGTAAATCGGAAAGGTTCTCTCCTGGCGTACATATAAGGTTGACTGTGATATATGTGTCCCTGCCGTCGTATGTGAGCATGTATTTGGGAAGGTAAAACATATGGTCTCCAAAATGGTCCCATAGCAGCGACTGGCTATTGTCCGAATCAAACGAAAAACCTCCAAACAGGATCGGGCCTGTTGCAGGTACATCGACATTATTATGGATGATGCTGTTCGCAAGGAGTGCATTCCACTCTTTTTCTATATGATTGTATCTTTGCGGGCCGGGCTGCACCTGTAATTTCTCCATCTTGCCGATACCTGCGATCGTCAGGTTTTCGGCGGATGAATGCCAATACAGCCGTTCACCAAGATACTTTTTTAGTCCTGAATGATAAAAAGCGAGGGGGCTGCTGTCCTTAACCTTCTTTATACTGCTGACTAATACTGCAGTGCCGGTTAAGCCAGCCTTCTTAATCGCATGCTGTAAATTTTCAAGAAGTCCCGTATCAGTTCCGATAGCCATATCTATCCCCCTATTATTCATAACATTAAAACATTTCAAACCTATTTAAAGATACACCTGTTCTGAAAGCTGTGTCAATTATTCCGTAAGTAAATATACATTATTAGGAAATTTCGGTTGGAACCAAGCGAATCACTGCTAACCCGGTCACACTCAATATAATTTCATTGACACAAACAGACAGTTTTTCTAAACTTAATTTGTTAAGCAATGTTCACATTTAGGTGAATTTTCATGCTTATCTTTCATTATACCAGAAGAACATCATAAATTTCACAAGGGAGAGACATAATTTCATGCAAACCGAACTTAATAGTATGCCTGCAAAGGCCCCATCAGGCAGGAAGAGCTGGAAAGTCTGGTGGCAGCTGACCCGCCCCCATACTCTGACAGCTGCTTTTGTGCCTGTACTGATCGGCACTGCGCTGGCGCTATTGAATTATGAGATAAACTATCTATTATTTGGTGCCATGCTGCTGGCCTGCCTCGTTATTCAGGCGGCAACCAATATGTTCAATGAGTATTATGATTTTAAAAGAGGCCTGGATAATGAACATTCTGTGGGAATAGGAGGAGCAATTGTCCGCCACGGAGTCGCACCCCGGAAAGTTATGGCCATTGCCCTATCGTTGTATGGCTTTGCTTTGCTTCTCGGCATCTATATTTGTGCATCTTCTTCCTGGTGGCTCGCTGCAGTCGGACTCGTAAGCATGCTCGTAGGGTATTTATATACGGGCGGGCCTTATCCGATATCACGCACACCGTTTGGCGAAATTGTTGCCGGGTTCTTCATGGGCATGCTGATTATTTTGATTTCATTCTTTATCCAAACCGGGGAAGTCACATCGACCGCTATCTTTGTTTCAGTACCGATCGCCATCCTTGTCGGAGCCATCCTTTTATCCAACAGTATCCGGGATATTGACGAAGACACCGAGAATGGCAGAAAAACATTGGCTATTTTGGTTGGCAAGAAAAATGCGATCATCTTATTGGCCCTTATGTTTATTGTTTCCTATCTATGGATTATCGCACTGGTTTTTACAACTTCATTATCCCCTTGGCTGCTGCTCATCCTTTTGAGCATTCCAAAGCCTGTTAAAGCGGTAAAAGGATTCATAGGAAAACAGCTGCCGATTGAAATGGTCCCTGCCATGAAGGCGACAGCTCAAACGAATACCCTGTTCGGCTTCCTGTTGGCATTAGGGATATTCATAAGCAACTTCAGCTAAAGGAACGAAACTGATTGTTTAACAGCAATCAGTTTTTTTGTTTTCTCTTTTTCAAATAGGGAATAAAGGAGTATACAAAAAAGAAAAGAATGAATGATAATCTGGAGGTGCCAACATATGCCTACAAAAAGTCAGCTTGCTGAGCTTAAAGATACATTAGTAGGGTTAAAAAAAGAACTGGCTGTTGATCAGGAAAGATACAATACAGCAAATGAATCACTAACGGAGACTGTCGATGAACTGTCCTCCTATGATAATCATCCTGCCGACCTTGGGACGGAGTTATATGAAAGAGAGCGAGAGCAGGCCCTGGATTCCCATGCTTCCTCGGAAATAGAAAAGATTGAGGAAGCCTTAACAGCTATGGACGAAGGAACTTATGGCTTCTGCAAAGAATGCGGGGAAGAAATTCCGTATGAACGGTTGGAAATCATTCCGTATACACTCTATTGCGTAGAGCATAAACCAGCTAGGGTTGATCTGCAGCAAACAGAGTATATAGAGCGGCCTTCAGCAGACAATCTTGAGATGAACAAATCCCCACATATCACTGACGGACAGGATAGCTTTAAGGATGTAGCGCGTTACGGCACATCAG
>CAKQBC010000035.1 GCA_934215995.1 uncultured Bacillus sp.
CGATCTCATATCTCTGAAAACATATGTCGTATTTGACGTATACATATTGGTCGGGCTTTTTTATCTAGTATTGACTATTCCTTTGAGCCTTGGCGTAGGATACCTTGAAAAGCGCCTGGCAAGAAGCAATTAATGGGGGGTGAGTAGATGGACTTTGCAGGAGCCTACAGCGGCGATCATATTGCATTCATATTAGAAGGGTTTCTTGTGACATTGGAAGTGGCGGCTGTTTCGATATTGTTGAGCTTTATCATTGGGGGAGTCATCGGCACGCTGCGTTACGCGAAGATCCCCGTCGTTTCTCAGGTGCTGGCAGTGCTGGTGGAAATAACAAGGAACCTTCCTCTATTGCTGATAATTTTATTCACGTATTTTGCACTTCCGGAAGTGGGCATTGATCTTGGCATTATTATGTCGGCAATTGTTGCCCTGACCGTGTTCGAATCGGCAATGATTTCCGAAATCATCAGAAGCGGATTGAATTCAATCGATAAAGGGCAGATTGAAGCTGCACGGTCGTCGGGTTTGACTTTTGTCCAAACGCTGCGTTTCATCACGATGCCGCAAGCGTTAAGAAGGATGGTGCCGCCGCTCGTCAGCCAATTTATTTCTTTATTGAAGGATACTTCATTGGCGGTTGTCATTGCTTTGCCGGAAATGATGCATAATGCACAAATTATCAACGCGCAAAAGGAATCATACATCATTCCGATTTTCTTGTTTATCGCACTTATGTACTTTATTGTGAACTACGCGCTTTCACTCGTTGCAAGAAGGCTAGAGGTGAAAAGGGTGTAAACGTGGCTGTTGCCTTTCTTTAAAAAGGTTTAAGAGGGTGTGACGATTGGTGGGTCATGAGATTGATTTCTGCCATTCCAGGCTGAAAAGGCGAAAGCGATTCAGGCTGGAATGGCAGAAGAGAGGCATGGAACCTGATGAAGAACATATTTGATTTGAACTGCCCCTTGAAAGTTAGGAATGAATCTAATTTTCAGGGGATTTTTATGTCCTGGCCCTATATCTCTTTCTTATAGTAATAGCTTGTTTTGAGGTATCCCATTTTATCTTCATAAAACCTGTGCGCATCGAGTCTCTGAACGCCTGAACTAAGTGTCACATTGCTGTAGCCATGCTCCTTTGCCCAAGTTTCAATGAAGGACAAAAGTTTCTCGCCATAACCGCGCGACCGGCTTTCATGGTCTGTCACCAGATCAGAGACCCATACGGAATACCCGTTGTATAGCGTTATGCTCGGTTTGATTCCAGCCGCTGCGACGATTCGGCCCCCGTCATAGAGGGCGAACATTCTGTAGCCTTCCTTGTCTTGTGCATCCCTGGCGATTTTAATGAACGCATCCTGGCTGAGATGAGTCCGCAATTGACTGATGAGGGGAAATACCTCAAGCATTTCCTTGGTCGTAGCCATTTCTTTGATCATCATCCATGCCTCCTGTCCGTACCTTATTTTTAATGCTGATAAATCCATTGTAGGCGCAAGGGAATAGGATATGAAGCTATTTTACATTCCTGATAAAAAAATATGCAGAGGAATTGACTTTATACCTAACGGGGTATAAAGTGAGGTGGAAGATTGTTTTTAAGGAGAGAAATTATTTTGAAGCTTGTTTTGTTGTTTGCATTACTGATCAGTGTTTTTATAACATTATATAAAAGGGCCGTTCCGGTTTTGGGCGTACCTTATGAAAATAGAATTCTGGAGAGCGGCGCGGTTATCGTCGACTTACGGGATTACAACGTTTCCTCCGAGCTTCCGGTAATAGGAGCTATCAATATTCCGGTTGCTTACCTGAACAGAAGCCATACCGATATCCCAGGCAGGAAAGTCCATGTGGTAGCAGGAGGAACGATTGAAAAGAATATCGGCATCCGTATATTAAGGAAGAAGGGGTACGAGGTTATTTCCTATACGCTTCTGAAACCGGAAAATGAAGGGAGGGTTAACTTTGAACTACGACAAGCAGGTAAAAAACCGTGTGAAACGGATTGAAGGACAATTAAGGGGCATCGCCAAAATGATGGAAGAGGAGAAAGACTGCAAAGAAGTAATTACTCAATTGAGTGCTGCCCGGACAGCCATCGACCGGACAATCGGTGTAATCGTAAGCGCCAATCTGGTTGAGTGTGTCGAAAAGGCTTCTGAAGAGGGGCGGGATACCGAGCAATTGGTGAAAGAAGCTGTCAATCTCCTCGTTAAGAGCAGATAAAAGAGATCCTGCAATCATCAGGATCTTCAGACTGTTGAGAAACGCTCGCATTCTTCGTTGCTTGCCCGGCTCGTCCGCTCATGAGGTGAACAGGATGTTTATCACGTAAGTGTTGTCGCAGGACGCGACGCTTTTAGCTTACGTTCTTTAAGGTTCTATTCGCGTCTTCGCCGGTCTCGGCGCGCCTCGATTGACAAACGTTTTCAATCAGTCTGTTATGCAGTTTCAAAGAAAAATCCTCAAAATTAAATTTGTCTACACACTGGAGATCCTGCAATCATCAGGATCTTTTTTATTTCCTACTAGGGTTGTCATTGGATCTATTTCAATCAGAAGTGGACTGCATCCTCTTTTCACATTCTTTCCTGAAGCCTATCAAAAGGTTCAGCATCCCTGTATCTGTCGCAAACAATTCTTCGGGATGGAACTGCAGCCCCATTATGAATAGATCCTTATCTTTTGCTTCTACGGCTTCAATTACGTCATCTTTCGCTGTCGCTGCAACCCGCAAGGAAGAAGAAAGCTTGTTGATGGCCTGATGGTGTTTGCTGTTGACCAGCACTTTTTCTTCCCCGAGCAGGCTGAACAGGTGGCTGTCTTTTTTGATGAGGATCTCATGGGTGGCCAGTTTTCGGTCTTCCTCTTGGTTATGGGCGATTTTTTTATTGCTTTTTCCCTCTATATCCTGTTTCATTGAACCTCCCAAGGCCACGTTAATGACGCCTAAGCCCCGGCATGTACCGATGATCGGTATTTTTTTCTTTAAAGCGTAGTTGGCTACTGCCAGCTCAGTTTCATCGCGCGCAATATTGACCTGCTTCAATTTTTCAGTAGGAATATCATTGTAATTGGATGGGTGGATATCTTCTCCGCTTGTGAAGATGATTCCGTCACATAGATCAACACAGCGTTCTGCAATCTCGTCATTGGCAACAGGGATGACGATCGGAATGCCCCCTATTTCAATGACTGCCTTTACATATTGATGATTTGCCTGGACACATGGATTTGTTTCTCCTTTAATCTCTATGTCAAGGAGAGAACTGGTTATCCCAATAATCGGTTTCTTGCTCATATGATCACTCCTCCTATTTGTACATAGGTGTATACCACTTTTGGCTTTCTGCTAATCCTGTGTTTATAGGACTGCTTGCAGGGGAATATAAGAAACACAGCAGGCAAAAAAAAGAAAGCACCCAAATTGGGTGCTTTATGAATGTTTGAGAATAAATTGAGAAATGGTGTGATTAAACCGTCTGGATCAATTCAGCAGGTACTTGCAATCCTAGTCCTTCTGCAATGCGTGTTCCGTATTCAGGATCCGCTTTGTAGAAGTGGCCGATTTGGCGCAATTTGATTTCTTCAAGCTGAACATCCTTCATAGAGTTCACAATGTTGCGAACAAGGCGTGCTCTTTCATCCTCAGACAACAAGCGGTATAGGTCGCCTGGTTGTGTGTAGAAATCATCACGGTCGTGGCGTACGCTGTCTGTTGTTCCAGACACGTTGATCGCCGGGCGTTTATGCTCAACTGCTTCTTTTGGACCTTCGAAGCTGTTTGGCTCGTAATATACTTTTCTTCCGCCGTTGTCATCAGCACGCATGAATCCGTCACGTTGATAGTTTGTAACAGGTGAAAGCGGCTTGTTGATCGGAAGAGAGTTATGGTTTGCACCTACACGGTAGCGGTGAGCATCAGCATAAGCGAACAAACGGCCTTGAAGCATTTTGTCCGGTGAAACGTCGATGCCAGGCACCAAGTTTCCTGGTGAGAATGTTGCTTGCTCAACTTCAGCGAAATAGTTTTCTGGGTTGCGGTTAAGAACCATGCGGCCCACTTCGATCAACGGATAGTCTTTTTGAGACCAGACTTTCGTTACATCGAATGGATCGAAACGGTATGTATCCGCTTCTTCAAATGGCATGATTTGAACGTATAGTTTCCATGCTGGGAAGTCTCCTGCTTCAATCGCATTGAATAGGTCCTCAGTGTGATAGTCAGGGTTTTCACCAGCCAGTTTTGCAGCCAGGTCCACATCAAGGTTTTTGATTCCTTGCTCTGTTTTGAAATGATATTTAACCCAGACTCCTTGTCCTAGCGCGTTCACCCATTGGAATGTATGGCTTCCGAAACCATGTGTATGGCGTAAAGTTGCCGGAATACCGCGGTCAGACATCAAGATCGTTACCTGATGAAGGGATTCAGGAGAGTGTGACCAGAAGTCCCAAACCGCTGTAGGGTTTTTCAAGTGAGTTCTTGGATCTCTTTTTTGTGTATGGATGAAATCAGGGAACTTGATTGCGTCACGGATAAAGAACACAGGTGTGTTGTTTCCGACGATATCGTAGTTTCCTTCTTCAGTGTAGAATTTAACGGCAAAACCGCGTGGGTCACGGACTGTATCAGCTGATCCCAATTCTCCTGCTACTGTGGAGAAGCGGATGAACATAGGTGTTTTTTTGCCTACTTCAGAAAATAGTTTAGCTTTTGTGAATGCAGATACATCATTTGTTACTTCGAAGTAACCGTGCGCTCCTGCACCTTTGGCATGCACTACGCGCTCAGGCACACGTTCCCTGTTGAAGTGTGCAAGTTTTTCTAAAAGATGTACGTCTTGGATTAAAGTTGGTCCGCGTGAACCAGCTGTCATTGAGTTTTGGTTGTCTCCCACAGGCGCTCCCCAGCTTGTGGTCAAGTGATTTTTCTCGCTCATGATTTTCCCCCTTATTAATTGTAAAATTAATTGATAAATAAATAATAACAGATTTTAAGAAAAAATCAATATTTATTTATAATAATTATAATTTAGCTTTTTTTCGGCAAATTTCTGCTAATTATATATGAAACAATGTTTGTCAGAGGGTGAAAACGTAGAGAAATTCGTGAAGGTATTGCAATCTTATCAATTGCGAGGAAGGAATTGAGAATAGCAGGGGATGGAATTCCCCTTCATAATAATAGTTTGCCACTTTTTTAACAAGCAAAAAGATTCAGTTAAATCGTGGAGAATAAGTGAACAACCATGTAATCATGCAAAACGGCAGGGGCGTCCCCCTGCCGTTTCTTTTAGGCTTCGTGCGTTTGCTTTTCAGCGCCTGCTTGCTTCTTATTGAATGGCCAGAAACTCCATTTCCCTAATAGGACTATAATGGAAGGAACCAGCATTGAGCGGACGATGAATGTATCTATGATAATCCCGACGGCTACAATGAAACCGAACGTAAAGAGCTCTTGAACCGGCTGGGTGGTCAGGACAGCAAAGGTCGCTGCCAGTATCAGCCCGGCAGAAGAGATGACCCCTCCTGTATTGGCGATGCCGCGCTGGACGGCTTCTTTAAGAGAGAAGCGGCCAACCTCTTCCTGAATCCGGGATACGAGCATGATATTATAATCAACCCCGAGTGCCACAAGGAAAACAAACGTATAAAGCGGAATCCTTGAGCTGATTTCATCTATGCCGAATAGATGGTCCAATATGAACATGCCAAGTCCCATCGCTGAGAAATAGGAAAGCAGGATTGTTCCCATCATATACAATGGCGCGGTCACGGAACGGGTCATCAGGCCGAGCATAAGAGTGATGAAAACCGTAATCAGAATAACGACTAACGGCGTATCCCGGTCATTGGCCCGGTCTACATCCGCCTGCAATGCTGTTTCCCCGGCATAGTGCATGGAGTAGGAACCTTCGGTGTTGCTCTCTTCTAGATGGGTATCAGCGTTTTCCTGCAGATCTTTGATCGTTTGGATCGCTTCAGCTGAATATGGATTGTGATCCAGTGTCATATCAAGCTTTGCTGCCTTCCCATCCTCGGAGATGGCTGAAGACATATCGCGCAACACAGCTTCTGAGGAAGGAGTAATGGTTTCGACCCCTTGCTCATCTTCGAGCTCTGCAATCAGAGAGGAGAGCTCATCGGCTTTTATCTCGCTGCCAGAAGTGACGATCACTTGAGTTGGCGCAAGGCTTCCAGGTGAATATTTATCTTCAAGAATCTCAAATCCTTCCCGGGACTCCATGTCTTCAGGAAACGATTTTAAAAGGTTGAAGCTATACTGGATGCTGGAGATGTTCAATGCGAAAACAATCATAATGGCAGTGATCACAACAGCCAGGATGCCTGGTCTCTTCGTGACCAAACCGCCGATTTTGTTCCATATAGTTGTTTTTTCTTTCTTGGCTTCGCCTTCTTTCGGTATGAACGGCCAGAATGCCGTACGACCGAATAAAGTGAAGACAGCAGGAACGAGCGTAAGGCCGCCGATCACAATGATGGCCATCGCAATTGCGAATACAGGGGCAAAGTTCCGGTAAGCGGCATCAGATGCAAAGAACAGCATCAGTACTGCAACGAGCACGGTCGTCCCGCTGAAGAAAATTGGCTCGGAAACATGTGTCATTGCTTCTTTCATACTTTCATATTTACTGCTTCTTACCTTGAGCTCTTCACGGAAACGGGCAAAGACGAACAATGAGTAGTCTGTAAGTGCGGCAAACAGCAGAATCGCCATGATGGACAGTGTCTGGGAATCCAGGAACACACCATAATGGCCCGCTATACCAAGTACTTTGTCAACAACCTGATATACGATTCCGCATGCCAAAAGCGGTATGATGGCCAACAGCGGGGAGCGGTAAATGACAATCAGCAGAACAAGGATTAGTGCGACTGTTGATAAAATCAGGACGACATCCGCTCTTGTGAACAGTTCGACTGTATCTGCAGCAATAGCGGCTGGCCCGGTCATTTTATATGTCAGCGATTCGCCTGCATTGTCTTCTACGATCTTTTCGATGGTCTGCAGTGTTTCGCTGATTTGATCAGAATCGAGATTCTCCTTTAGGTTGATTGGCAGGAATATGCTTGTTCCATCCTCAGAAAGGAATGACCCGAGTGCCTGCGGCGGTAAATTATGAAGCGGCAGCATTTCCTTCACATTCCCGATATTCTCTTCTTCGATTTCTTTCGAAGCGGCATAGATGGTGCCAAGGTCTTCCTCGCTCAATTCATTATCGGATGTGAATACCAGAATGGCAGGGAGGGCTTCATCACCCGGAAAATGTTCGTCAAGGACGCGGTTTGCCTGCTCTGATAATGCATCATCAGGCATCCCCGAACCCTCTTTCACCGATAATTCATCCCGGGACCCCGGGGCTAAAAATGTAAGCAGGATAGTGATGATAATCCACGCAGAAAGCGTAATCCAAACTCCTTTTTTCGAGCTGGACAGTTTAGCTATTGACCTGAACAATAGAATATCCCCCTTTTCCGACACTAGTGTCGGTTATTTTAAAAATTTTCCGTCAATTAGTAAGATTATGTCACAGGAAGAGCGGGGGAGTCAATTATCTAGTGCCGACTCCCTGGAAAATTACCTGGATAAGCTCCTCAAGCCTTTCATCATCGGATATGTCGCGGTAGTTCGGGATTTTGACGAGGTTGAAGAAAATATATGAGATGAATGTATCGTCCAGTTCCTCCCGGATTGCCCCTTTTGCTTTTGCCTCCCGGATCATCTGCAGGCTGTAATCATAAATTTGTCTGATCAGCTCTTTTATTCGCTGAATGCCTTCCTCATTCGGGCCTTTATTCTCTTTATCCATTTGGATAATCATATTAAACATTTGCTCGATATAATTATATTTGAGGAAAATCTTCAGGAATTCACGGAGCTGGCCTTCAATGCTGCCCATTTGCAGCAACTCCTCGCATTCCCTGACTCGCTCGTACGTAAATTGATGAATGAATGCTATGATCAGTTCATCCTTGCTGGAATAATAGTCATAGATTGTGCTTCTCCCTACCCCAAGTTCTTCGGCAAGCAGGCGGAAATGGAAAGCAGTATATCCTTTTTCCATAAGAATTTTTTCTGTGGCAGCCATCAGCTCTTGAAAATCCACCCTTTTTTTTCGGGCCATTTGTCTTCTTCCTTCCTAAGATTAGATTGAAATACACAGGGTTTTCTATTGAATCATGTGAGTAAAGAGGTGGGAATAGCAAATTCGTTATGTATATTATGTCATGGAATGCCGGGGATGAGAAAGGATTTGCAGTCCCCATCACAATTGCATCTCTTTTAAACTGCGAGAATAGGATTATTTTCGGCAATCGATAGACTCGTACTTATTTCACGTTGACGGCATTTGCAGAATTTAAGATAATTTTGGTGAGGTACATAGTCAGTCAGAATAATAATGTCGATGAAAGGCATACGGCAGAAAGAAACTGCTGCAATAGTTTGAGTATGGCTTCTTGGCATATTTTAAAGGAAGAGAGGGATAGCATGCTGAAAAAAATAGCCGGAATCATAATCGTGATGGTGTTGGCCCTCACGGTGTTCAATTCCCCGGTGTCCCATGCGGCTACCTATCAGTACGCGGTTGTAAAGGCAGACAGCCTGAATGTTCGGGCAAATCCTGACCTCAATGCACAAGTCATAGGCAAGTTAAAGCAAAACGAACAGGTTAAGTGGACGGTAAAGGAAAACGGATGGGTTAAAATCGTCTATGGGAGTACGGTGGGATGGGTCTCCGGTGACTATCTCAGCATATCGGTAAAGTCGGGAACAGCTGCAGGTTCCTCGATCAACATTAGAAGCAAGGCGAGCCTGGATGGGAAAGTGACCGGTAAACTGAATAAAGGGACGAAGGTCACCATCCAATCGGAAACGGACGGCTGGTATTATATACAATATGCGGGCATTACAGGCTGGGTATCCAAACAGTATATATCAACCGGATCCCAGACCGAAACGGCAGCTTCCCAAACAGTGAAAAGCGGAGATACATACTATGTGAATGCGACAAAGCTGAATATCCGTTCCATACCGTCTTCAAAGGGGGACGTAGTCGGGAAACTGACGACAAATGAAAAGGTATCAGTCACAGGGATAAGCGGCAACTGGGCCAGTGTCCGCTATGGCAATACAAGTGGATGGGTCTCCAGGCAGTATTTGGCTGAGACGCCAAAAGAAACAGCGGAAGCGGTAAAGCAGGCAGAAGAAAAGGTTGTACTGTTGAAAAAATCAAATATAAGGACGGGGCCCGGTACCGGTCATGGCATTCTGACGACTTCTCAAGCAGGCACGATTTATACTGTCATAGGCAGTGAGAGGGATTGGTACAAGCTTCGTATGGCAAACGGTGAAGCGGGATGGATCGCAAGCTGGCTCGTCGGCTCTGCGGAAACGGCCAGTGTAACCAAGGACAACCAGGTCAATGGACTGAAGGGTAAAACGATTGTCCTGGATGCCGGGCATGGAGGCAAAGACCCGGGCGCATCCGGACAGGCATATAAGGAAAAAACACTGGCATTGGGAACTGCACTTCTTACGGCCGACTTATTAAAGAGCGCCGGAGCCAATGTCATCCTGAGCCGTGCAGATGATACATTCATTTCTTTGCAGCAGCGGATCAAAATAAGCAATTCCAATAAAACGGATGCTTTTGTGAGTGTCCATTATAATTCGGGAACAGCCTCCAGTTCAGGCATCATTACGTTCTATAACAAGGGCAAAGACCAATCACTGGCTGCGGCCGTCCAGAAAGGGATTGTCAATTCGACGGGGTTGAATGACAGCGGGACTGGCATGGCAGACTTCTATGTTCTGAAACACAATACGAAGCCAGCTGTCCTTGTGGAACTTGGATTCCTGTCCAATCCGGCTGAAGAGATGAAAATCGGCACGAAAAGCCATCAACAAAAGTCAGCCCAAGGTATATATAATGGATTGCTGAATTACTTCAATTAATCCGCCGATCAGAGGAAATTTAAAAATTGCCGTGTACGCTGGACACGGCAATTTTTTATGCTGATTTCCCGGGGCTATAGACGGACAAGGGGACCGAGCCGCGATAAATACAGCCTCTGAAAGGGATCAGCACAGGGAAAGGAGGCATCCGTTTACCATCCTTAAAAGCGTTTCTGCTATAATTACAGGGGACCGTGCATTTGAAATGCATAAAAGAATACCGTTTCCCTTTTGTCTATTTGAAAATATATCCATATAATGTTTTCGGTTGTTCTTTTCAATCGTTACAGTATAATTAAATAATATTGGCCAACGGATTCTCGAATGAATGGCCTGCAATAAAAATGCAGGATTTTAGATTCTTAATACAGGCAGAAACAAATTCATAAGGAGACTAGATTGTGCAAAGAGGTAGATTTCGAACATCAAGAATTGATTATACATTACTTTTATTGTTGCTTCTTCTCTTTTTGAGCAGCTGCTTTGCCATTTACAGCGCCCAAACAACCGGGCAGTATGGCGAGAATTTCCTTTTGAAGCAGATTGTTTGGTACATTGTGGGGTCAGGCCTGATTGTGGGGATTATAGGGCTGGATTCTGATCAATTAAGGAAAATATCCTGGTTTGTGTATGGTTTCGGTGTGTTTACCCTGGCCTTGCTGGTAGTCGCTCCGGAAAGCATTGCTCCGACGATCAACGGTGCAAAAAGCTGGTTCAGGTTCCCGGGGATCGGTTCCATTCAGCCTTCGGAATTCATGAAGGTTTTTTTGATACTGGCTTTGTCCAATACAATCCTTACACATAATCAAAAACATCAAATTAAAACAACCCAAACGGATCTGCTGCTATTGGTGAAGCTTGGCGTTGTAACCGGGCTGCCTTTGTTTTTTGTCATGCTACAGCCCGATCTTGGTACATCACTCGTATTATTGGCGATCATGACCGGAATGATCTTTGTGTCGGGAATTACCTGGAAGCTCCTTGTGCCAATCTTCGGCTCAATGGCGGCCATCGGTGCGACGCTCCTGATATTGGTCGTAAAGGCCCCTGAATTCCTTGAGAAATACTTGGGCGTAAAGCAATATCAATTCGGGCGGATCTATTCCTGGCTTGACCCGGAAACGTACCAAAGCTCAACTGGATATCAATTGAGCAAATCCCTTCTGGCAATAGGTTCAGGCCAAACATCCGGGAAGGGGTTCGGAAACAGGGATGTTTATCTTCCGGAAAGCCAGACCGATTTTATATTCAGCGTTATCGGTGAAGAATTCGGTTTCATCGGCGCCAGTTTTGTGATAAGCCTGTTTTTCTTATTGATTTACCATATTATGAAGATGGCGATGGATACGAAAAATCAATTTTACACGTATATATGTGTAGGTGTGATCAGTATGATCGGATTCCATGTGTTCCAGAACGTAGGGATGACAATCGGCGTTATGCCGATCACAGGGATTCCGCTCCCGTTCATAAGTTATGGGGGAAGCGCCCTCCTGGGGAATATGATGGCACTGGGACTGATTTTCAGCATTGCCTACCACTTCAAACGATATATGTTTTCTACAGAGAAATGACATGTTCCCGGTTGGCAGCCCCAACCGGGATTTTTATTTCTTGAAGTTTTATTTTGTTTGCGCATCCTTTTAGAGCCATCAGAAAGGTGATGGAGAAGCGGCCTTTATGCCAGTGGTTTAAATATCTAGGAAAAAATGTATTGGTTAATTATTGCGGAATTTTCCAAAATCTCTTATTATAAGGATATTGAGTTTCTTAAATATTTTTTTGGATGAAAAATGAATGAGTATTCATTCAAAAACGGATAAAAGGGGGACATTGAGTTGGTTCGTAACATTCAGAAAGCTGCTGTACTGGGATCAGGTGTTATGGGAGCAGGCATCGCAGCCCACCTGGCCAACGTTGGAATTCCTACACTATTGCTTGATATCGTGCCTAAGGAATTGACGGATGTTGAAAAGCAAAAGGGCCTTACATTGGATAGTCCGCAGGTGCGGAACAGAATCAGCCAGACGGGTCTGCAGAAACTGCTTAAACAGAAGCCGGCGCCGCTTGCAACAAAGAAAAACCTTGCATTAATAGAAGCCGGGAACTTTGAAGATGATATGAAGCGCCTGGAAGAAGTGGACTGGGTGATCGAAGTGGTTGTTGAAAACCTGGCCATCAAGAAAAGTGTATTCGAAAAAGTTGACCAATATAGAAAACCTGGAAGTATCGTGAGTTCAAACACATCCGGAATTTCAGTTGAAGCGATGGTGGAGGGGCGGTCTGAAGATTTTAAAAAGAACTTCCTCGGTACCCACTTCTTCAATCCGCCCCGTTATCTGAAATTGCTGGAAGTGATTCCGACACAATATACAGATAAGGACGTCCTTTCTTTCATGAAGGCTTTTGGGGAAGATGTCCTCGGAAAAGGTGTCGTTGAAGCGAAGGATACGCCGAACTTCATCGCCAATAGAATCGGGACATATGGCTTGCTTATCACAGTTCAGGAAATGCTGAAAGGCGGCTATAGCGTTGGTGAAGTGGATTCGATTACAGGACCGCTGATCGGAAGGCCTTCGAGTGCAACATTCCGCACTCTTGATGTAGTCGGATTGGACACATTCGCGCATGTTGCGAAAAATGTTTACGACCAAGTGGAAGGCGAAGAGAAGCAAGTCTTCGAAATTCCTCCTTTTATCCAATCAATGCTCGATAAAGGCTGGTATGGAGCCAAAACGGGACAAGGATTTTTCCTGAAACAAGGAAAGGAAATCCTTGAGCTGAATCCGGAGTCCATGGAATATGAGGCAAGAAAGAAATTGAAAGCTCCATCCCTTGAAATGGCCAAACAGGCAAAGGGACTTTCTAATAAATTAAAGACGCTATTATATAGCAACGACCGGGCAGGGGAGCTTCTCTGGAACATTTCAAGCCCGACGATGATCTACTCCGCTGAATTGCTCGGAAAAATTGCTGATGACATTGTGGCAATCGACCAGGCGATGAAATGGGGATTCGGCTGGCAGCAAGGCCCATTTGAAATGTGGGACAGCATTGGCGTCGAAAAATCTGTCAACCGTATGAAGGAAGAAGGCAAGCAGGTTCCTGAGTGGGTTGAAAGCATGCTTTCGAAAGGTATCACATC
>CAKQBC010000036.1 GCA_934215995.1 uncultured Bacillus sp.
GACGTATATACATCGTCTTTTACAAGACGTTCACTCATAATGATGGCATCTTCATAGTTATATCCATCCCATGTCATGAAGCCGACCAATACGTTTCGGCCAAGGGCAAGTTCCCCTTTTTCCATGGATGGCCCGTCAGCAAGGATTTCACCTTTTACTACACGGTTCCCAACGCTTACGATTGGGCGCTGGTTGTAGCAAGTTCCTTGGTTGGAACGGATGAATTTCTGCATGCGGTACTTATCAAGATTTCCTTTTACTTCTTGTCCGTCAACTACGGAAATACGGCGAACCCAAACTTCGCGGGACTCGACATGTTCAACGATTCCCTCATGCTTACAGATTACTGCAGCACCGGAGTCTTTCGCTGATACGTACTCCATTCCTGTTCCTACAAGCGGTGCTTCCGGCTGAAGCAACGGAACAGCTTGACGTTGCATGTTCGCTCCCATTAGGGCACGGTTGGAGTCATCGTTTTCCAAGAACGGAATACACGCAGTCGCTGCAGAAACAACTTGTTTCGGAGATACGTCCATGTAGTCTACACGGTCGTTCGGCACAACTGTATTTTCACCGCGGAAGCGGGCAACTACTTCGTCGTCAAGGAACGTGCCGTCTTCACCAAGGCGGACATTCGCTTGCGCCACTACATAGTTATCTTCTTCATCAGCAGTCAAATAGTTGATTTCGCTTGTTACTTTTCCTGTATCAGGATCAACTTTTCGGTATGGTGTTTCAATGAAACCGAAGCGGTTCACTTTCGCGAAACTTGATAGCGAGTTGATCAAACCGATGTTTGGTCCCTCTGGCGTTTCGATCGGACACATACGCCCATAGTGGGAGTAGTGGACGTCACGCACTTCCATGCCGGCACGTTCACGAGTCAAACCGCCTGGTCCCAATGCAGATAGACGGCGTTTATGCGTCAGCTCGGCAAGCGGGTTGGTTTGATCCATGAATTGCGACAATTGGGAGCTTCCGAAGAACTCTTTGATGGACGCAATAACAGGGCGAATATTAATCAATTGCTGCGGCGTAATTGTGTTTGTATCCTGGATTGACATCCTTTCACGAACAACACGCTCCATACGGGATAGACCGATACGGAATTGGTTCTGCAAAAGTTCGCCTACTGAACGCAAGCGGCGGTTACCAAGGTGATCGATATCATCTGTATCGCCGACTTGATGCAATAGGTTGAAGAAATAGCTGATTGAAGCAATGATATCAGCAGATGTGATGTGTTTGATCTCTTCTGTGATATTTGCATTGCCGATGATGCTGATTTCTTTTTCGCCTTCTGCATCAGACGCAGCGTAGATTTTAATGGATTGAAGCAATACATCTTCTTCTACAACGCCGCCGTAAGGTCTATACGTTTTGAATCCAATGCCTTCTTCAAGGAACGGAAGGATGCGGTCCAATGTACGGCGATCCAAGATTGTTCCTTTTTCCACAATGATTTCGCCAGTTTCAGGGTCAACTAACGTTTCAGCAATACGTTGGTTGAACAAACGGTTTTTGATGTGGAGTTTTTTATTTATTTTATAACGTCCTACATTCGCCAAATCATATCGTTTTGGGTCGAAGAAACGGGAAACAAGCAAGCTTTTTGCGTTTTCCACAGTAGGCGGCTCACCCGGTCTCAGACGTTCGTAAATTTCGATTAATGCTTTATCAGTGCTTTCAGTGTTATCTTTTTCAAGAGTGTTGCGCAAGTATTCGTTGTCACCGATCAAGTCGATGATTTCCTGATCTGAACCGAATCCTAAAGCACGCAATAGTACCGTTACCGGCAATTTACGTGTGCGGTCGATTCTTACATACACAACATCTTTTGCATCTGTTTCATACTCTAACCATGCACCGCGGTTAGGGATTACAGTTGCCGTAAAGCCTTTTTTACCGTTTTTATCTACCTTCTCACTGAAGTAGACACTTGGGGAACGAACCAATTGTGATACAATGACACGTTCTGCCCCATTCACGATAAATGTACCTGTTTCCGTCATTAGCGGGAAATCGCCCATGAATACATCCTGGTCTTTGACTTCCCCGGTTTCTTTATTAACCAGACGGACTTTCACACGTAGAGGAGCAGAGTACGTTACGTCTCTTTCCTTCGATTCCTCTACTGAGTATTTCGGATCACCTAAACTGTAATCGATAAATTCCAGAGAAAGGTTACCGGTGAAATCCTCGATTGGAGAAATGTCTTTGAACATTTCCCTTAATCCTTCATCCAAGAAGTTTTGGTAAGAAGCTGTTTGGATTTCTATTAGATTTGGTAATTCCAGCACCTCGCTAATGCGTGCATAACTTCTGCGTTGGCGGTGTCGTCCATACTGAACAAGTTGACCTGTCAACAGATTCACCCCTCAAATCAAGCGTTATAAGGATCTATCATCCGGGAAAAAGCTGATACAATATCCCGGACAAAAAGAAAATGGTTTTATTTCAAAACCACAATTCAAAAAAACGAGCTATTATTATATATATACTTTCCGCCTATTCACTTTTTATACATATTATGCTACAAATGCTTCAAAAAATAGAAAGATAGCGGAAATTATACATATGCATTTTACAATACTAGCACAACCCCATTAGAGAGTCAATTTTTTTTGGCTACAAGAATAAAATATCCTTTTTTCTTCGCAGCCACTTCGACATTGCCGAAGATTTCTTCCATTTTATCCATTGCGGACGGTGCACCCTGCTTCTTCTGGATAACAACCCATAACTCTCCGCCCGGAAGCAGATGCTCATAGCTGTCGATGAAGATTTGGTGCACGGTTTGTTTTCCTGCCCTGATTGGCGGATTCGTCAAAACGGCAGAGAATGATTTATTCTCAACAGCTGAAAGAATATTGCTTTCATATATTTTGACATTCGGGATTCCATTTACTTCGGCATTGTCCTTAGCAAGCTGGATCGCCCTCGCATTTACATCCACCATTTCAACATTCTTATCGGGATATGCATAGGCAAGGCTCAACCCGATAGGACCATAGCCGCAGCCAACATCAAGTATATCCCCTTCACTTTCGCCAGCCAAAGAAAATGAATCGATCAGCAGCCTGGAACCAAAGTCCACTTCTTTCTTGGAGAATACTCCGTTATCCGTTTTAAAGCGGAACTTTTTGCCCCTGAGCGTAAACTCCCAATAGGTAGGGTTGCTTTCGGATTGGGGACTTCGGGAATAATAATGATTTGTCATTAGACGCCCTCCTTATGGAAAGGATTTCGGAAGATGGAAACTTACAGAAGAAGTGTTCACGGAGAACATCTGGTCATTTCATCCGGAGCATTTGCCCGCCATCTTTCTTATTGGTAAAAAATCAGGCCGGTTCTTTTCTGCTTCCGGCTGCACTCTGCATTTTCCCAGATGCATAGATTCGGAAGCAATCTTTATAAGTTTTGCCAAAAAAAGCCCGCTGGATTCAGCGAGCTTTTTTTAAGCAATATTACTTAACTTCAACGTTTGCTCCAACTTCTTCAAGTTTAGCTTTGATTTCTTCAGCCTCTTCTTTAGAAGCGCCTTCTTTGATTGCTTTTGGAGTGTTGTCAACAAGTTCTTTTGCTTCTTTAAGTCCAAGACCAGTAACTTCACGTACCACTTTGATAACTTTGATTTTTTGGTCTCCAGCAGAAGCTAGAACTACGTCAAATTCAGTTTTTTCAGCAGCAGCGTCTGCACCAGCAGCTCCGCCTACCATTGCTACAGGAGCAGCAGCAGTTACGCCGAATTCTTCTTCGATTGCTTTTACAAGGTCATTTAGTTCTAAAACAGTCATGGATTTAACTGCTTCAATGATTTGTTCTTTAGTCATTATGTTGTTCCTCCTTAAATTCTATTAAAGGTTAATTTTTTTTCGTCATTGACGATTTTAGAATGCCGGGCAGCAATTAAGCGCCTTGTTCTTCTTTTTGATCTGCAACTGCTTTAGTAGCAAGAGCAAGGTTACGGATCGGAGCTTGAAGTACGCTAAGCAACATAGAAAGAAGTCCTTCGCGGGATGGAAGTTCAGCAAGAGCTTGTACTTCTTCTTTAGTAGCGACGTTACCTTCGATAACACCAGCTTTAATTTCTAATGCTTCGTGTTTCTTTGCGAAATCATTAAGGATTTTCGCAGGAGCAATCACATCTTCAGTAGAGAACGCGATCGCATTCGGACCAGTAAGGGCTTCGTTCAACTCAGCAACCTCAGCTGATTCCGCAGCAAGACGAGTAAGCGTATTTTTGTACACTTTGAATTCTACTCCCGCCTCACGAAGTTGCTTACGAAGTTCAGTTACTTCCGCAACATTCAATCCACGGTAGTCAACAACAACAGTTGCTTTGCTGTTTTTTAGTTTGTCGGCAATTTCTTGCACGATTTGTTTTTTAGCTTCAATAGCGCTGCTCATCATTTACACCTCCTGTAGATTTGCTTGAAACACATTTATACCGTCCAAAAAGAAAACCCTCAATATCGATTGCAGACATGAGGGCAGTTAATTCCAGAAAAATAGTCAATGACTAAATATATCGAAATCACCTCGGCAGGGAATTAAGCTTTTGAAAGCACCTGCTGTCTACGGTACAAATGGTATTCATTTATTCAACAAAAGAAAGTATATAACATTTCTTTTGGTAAAGTCAATTCTTTTTTATGTTAGTTTTTTACAGTGAAAGTAGATGGGTCAACTTTAACACCAGGGCCCATTGTAGAAGTTACAGTCAAGTTCTTGATGTAAGTTCCTTTAGCAGCCGCAGGCTTCACTTTCAACATTTGGTCGTACAATGCAGTGAAGTTTTCGATCAGCTTGCTGTCTTCGAAAGATACTTTACCGATTGGTACGTGGATGTTGGAAGTTTTGTCAACGCGGTATTCAACTTTACCTGCTTTGATTTCGTTAACAGCTTTTGTTACGTCGAAAGTAACTGTTCCTGTTTTAGGGTTTGGCATTAAACCTTTAGGTCCCAATACGCGACCAAGTTTACCAACTTCACCCATCATGTCAGGTGTAGCTACGATTACGTCGAAATCGAACCAACCTTGTTGGATTTTGTTGATGTAATCAGCATCGCCTACGAAATCAGCGCCAGCAGCTTCTGCTTCTTTTGCTTTTTCGCCTTTAGCGAATACCAATACACGTTGAGTTTTACCAGTTCCGTTTGGAAGAACTAGCGCTCCACGGATTTGTTGGTCAGCTTTCTTAGGGTCTACTCCAAGACGGAAAGCTACTTCAACAGTTGCATCGAATTTAGTGAAGTTTGTTTTCTTCACAAGCTCGATAGCTTCAGCAACAGAATATGCTTTTGAACGATCTACAAGCTTAACAGCTTCAGTATATTTTTTGCTTTTCTTAGCCATTTTAAATCCTCCTAATAATGTGGTTTTAACGGTATAACCTCCCACGAAAAAGGTTGCGAGCCGTTTTGTGAACTTCGCAACCCCGTAGAAACGTCTAACTTATTAGCATAAGATTAGTCTTCGATGACGATACCCATGCTGCGTGCAGTACCTTCAACCATGCGCATTGCAGACTCAACGTTTGCAGCGTTTAGGTCAGGCATTTTAGTTTCAGCAATCTCACGCACCTTGTCGCGTTTGACTGTTGCAACTTTATTACGATTTGGTTCACCAGAACCAGACTCGATACCAGCTGCTTTCTTAAGCAATACTGCAGCAGGCGGAGTTTTCGTAATGAATGTAAAGGAACGGTCTTCGAAAACCGTGATTTCAACAGGAATGATAAGACCAGCTTGTTCTGCTGTACGAGCGTTGAACTCTTTACAGAAGCCCATGATGTTAACACCTGCTTGACCTAGTGCTGGACCAACTGGTGGAGCTGGGTTAGCTTTACCTGCAGGGATTTGAAGTTTTACAAGTTTAATTACTTTTTTAGCCACGAGACACACCTCCTTAAAGTCCGTGATGTGGTAATAGGGGTCTTATTCCCCTCCCACTCATATTCTTTATATATTAAAATAAAGAACTAAACAACTGTTCAGGTCTCTAGTCATCGAGACATACTGACCTAGGAAATTTTATCATCTTTTAAAAACCATTTCAAGTTTTTTCGAATTATATTTTTTCCACCTGGTTGAAATCCAGCTCCACTTTCGTGTCTCGGCCGAACATGTTGACCATTACTTTCAGCTTCGCTTTGTCTTTATCCAGCTCTTCAATCGTACCGGAATAAGATGCAAACGGGCCTTCTTTGATTTGGACGGATTCGCCCAACTCGAAATCAACTTCGATCCGCTTCTCATCCATGCCCATACGTTTCAGGATCGTAACAACTTCTTCAGGCAATAACGGAGTCGGCTTGGAACCTGCGCCGGCAGAGCCTACGAAGCCTGTAACGCCCGGTGTATTGCGGACAACATACCAGGAATCGTCAGTCATGATGATTTCGACTAATACATAGCCTGGGAATACCTTTTTCTTCACGACTTTTTTCTTGCCGTTCTTGATATCCATCTCTTCTTCTTCAGGGACTACCACTCGGAAGATTTTATCCTGCATTCCCATCGATTCAACACGTTTCTCAAGATTTGCCTTAACCTTATTTTCATAACCGGAATAAGTGTGTACTACGTACCAATTCTTTTCCATTTCATTCAGGACGTAATGTCCTTCCCTCCCTGCATGTAAAGTTTATCTAAAATAGGCTGCACTCATGCCTCTATTGCTTTACTGGTTTTTTTACCAAATTAAAAAAGCCACTCAATTCGGGCTTTTTTCACAATTCTCATTCTATCACTATTATACCTTTTTTACGAATATCTTATTCACGAAAAGCAAGGGCATTCGCCTCTTACTTACTTACCAAACGAATCAATTCGGAAATGCCAAGATCAATAGCTGTAAAGAACAATGCCATGACAACAACAGTACTTAAAACAATAATCGTATAACTCGTAAGTTCTTTTCCTTTAGGCCAGCTTACTTTTTTCATTTCACGGCCTACACCGCGAAAAAACTCGGTAATGCGTTGCATGTTCCAAACCTCCACTTATATGAATGCATCAAATACAAATATGCTTGATGGTTACTTTGTTTCTTTATGAAGAGTATGAGCATTGCATGTTTTACAAAATTTCTTGATCTCAAGCCTTTCCGACTTTGAAATTTTGCTGCTTTCTGTAGAATAGTTTCTAGAACCGCAATCTACGCAAGCAAGAATAACTTTGCTTCTCATATTAACACCTGCTTAAGGATCTATAAGTATATAAGTACGTCCCTAAATTCTATCATGCATGCCTGTCAATGTCAATGGGACGGGCACCCTCCATACGGCAGGATGCACTGTCACAATGAAACCTCGCGGACTTCAAGATATCGTTCCAGCTTGCGCTTGACCCTTTGCAGGGCGTTATCGATTGACTTCACATGCCGATTCAACTCTTCCGATATCTCCTGATAGGATTGGCCATCCAAATACAGCGCGAGCACCTTTCGTTCAAGATCGCTCAGCAATTCGGCCATCTTCAATTCGATGTCATCGAATTCTTCCTGGCTTATGATCAAGTCTTCCGGGTTCATAGCCTTTGTTCCAGTGATTACGTCCAACAGGGTCCGGTCCGATTCCTCATCATAAATCGGCTTGTCCAATGAGACATAAGAATTCAGCGGTATATGCTTTTGGCGCGTGGCTGTTTTGATCGCGGTAATAATTTGCCTGGTAATGCACAATTCTGCAAAGGCTTTAAAAGAGCTGAGCTTGTCCTCTTTAAAATCCCTGATAGCTTTATAGAGTCCGATCATGCCTTCCTGGACGATGTCCTCTTTGTCTGCACCAATAAGAAAGTAGGTGCGTGCTTTTGCACGTACGAAATTGCGGTACTTGTGGATCAGGAAATCCAATGCTTCACTCTCGCCTTGATGAACAAGCTCTACGAGTACATCATCTTCGAGCAGCAAATACTTCTCGCTTACCTTGTAGCCATGTTGTGCCACAAAACCTACCCCCCGCCTGAACCGTAAGATAGACCCATTATACAGCAGGAAAATTTTTGGAGTCAATAACTATCAGAATAGTCCGCGCCTCCATTGTTCGAATTTTTTGGCTACTTCATCGCTCAAATGTATCTTTGACGCGGGTTTCTTCGATGTTTGCTTCTTTACTTTTTTTTCCACTTGTTTTGTGACGTGCTCGCATTCGATCAATAATTCACGGGCCGATTTTCGGAGCGCACCTTGCCCGAAAATCGCCCACTGCTCTGTAAAGTCGGAAGTCGCAACATGAATCTGGGTTTTGATATTGCCCAGCTCAATCGCCAACTTTTCAATCCGTTCATCCGCAGTTTCATTTTCCCGTGTAAAAATCACATCAATTTTATAATTCTTGTATTTCCGTTCCAGCCCCTGTACATAGTAGGCATCGAAAACACAAATCACCCTAAAGCCGGTATAGGCTCTATATTCAGCAAGAATTTCTATTAGTCGATCCCGCGCTGCCGACAGGTCTTTATCCTTTAGTTCCCTAAGCTCCGGCCAGGCCCCTATTATGTTGTAGCCATCTACTAATAGGATGTTATCCATTGCTATCGCCCCAGCGGATGGCGCTTCCTGTATACTTCATACATCAAAAGGCCGGCTGCGACGGATGCATTCAGCGACGTAACCTTGCCCACCATCGGCATATGAATGAGAAAATCGCACTTTTCCTTAAGGATGCGGCTCATTCCTTTTCCTTCACTGCCGATAATGATGCCGATCGGCATATTGCCGTCCAGGTTCCGGTAGTCATCGCTGCCCTTGGCATCTGTCCCTGCTATCCACAAGCCCCGCTCCTTCAGCTCTTCTATTGTACGTGACAGGTTCGTGACCCTTGCCACCGGAATATACTCGATAGCGCCGGTGGATGCTTTTGCAACCGTAGCCGTCAGTCCGACAGCCCGCCTTTTCGGGATGATGATGCCGTGCGCGCCAACTGCGTCCGCTGTCCTCATGATCGACCCTAAATTATGCGGATCCTCGATCTCATCAAGAATAAGGAAGAATGGCTGTTCGTTTCTCCGCTCCGCCAGCTTAAACAGATCATCCAGCTCCGCATATTGATGGGCTGCCACCGCTGCGATGACACCCTGATGGACACCATCGACCATTGCATCTATTTTTTTCTTCGGAACGATCTGTGTCATAACCTGTCTTTCTTTAGCCAAGTTGATCACTTGTCCCATCGAACCTTTTTGGGATCCTTCCGCTATCCATATCTTGTTGATTTCCCTGTTGGATCTTAACGCTTCCAGTACAGGGTTTCTGCCGATTATAAATTCTTCATTCATGAAGGTTCACCTCAATCCTTCTTTTCCTCTATAAAATCTATCGCTAGCCGGATAATTTCTTCAGCCCGCTCCATCCTATCGCTTAAAAACAGATAGCCAATCAAGGCTTCGAACGCAGTCGAGTACCGGTACGTCTGTACATCCGTATTCTTCGGCACAGTCCCGGACTTCGCGTTCCTCCCTCTCCTTACGACTCCCTGCTCTTCCTCATCAAGGATCGCCTCTTCAAGGATATAGTGGATTACTTTGCTTTGCGCCTTGGCCGATACGAATCTTGTCGCTTCCCTATGGAGCAGATGGGGCTTTACCGCACCCTTCAAAAGAAGGTGATGCCGTATATATTTTTCATATACAGCATCGCCCATATAAGCTAAAGCCAAACTATTCAGCTCCATTGGCTTAATTGTCGATTCTTTTGCCATCATGCTCTTCTCCAGCGCGTGCCTTGCGGAGTATCTTCAAGCAGGATACCCATCGCTTTCAATTCGTCGCGGATCTCATCCGACCGTTGGAAGTTGCGGTCCTTTCTTGCCTGAATGCGCTCTTCGATCAGCTTTTCGATATCCTCATCAAGCAATTCAGCCTCACTCAAAGACAGCCCAAGTACGCCGAACAGTTTTTCAAACAGGCCGGTGAATGCAAGCAGAACATCTGTGTGTGTATGGGTCTCCATCAGATAGTAGTTCGCTTGTCTGGATAGCTCGAATAACACAGAAATCGCATTAGCGGTATTGAAATCGTCATCCATTTCTGTTTCGAACTGCTTCTGCAGATCGGCAATTTTGTTCAGCCATTCATCATTGTTTTCCGTCAGGTTTGTAGCTGTCTCAAGACGGTGCTTCAAGTTTTGGTAAGACGTCTTCAGACGGTCAAGTGCTGTTTTGGCATTGCCGAGCAGCTCTTCACTATAGTTGATCGGATGGCGGTAGTGAACCGATAGCATAAAGAAACGCAGCACTTGCGGATCATGATGCTCTAGGATATCCTTCACCAGCACAAAATTGCCGAGTGATTTGGACATTTTTTCGTTATCGATATTGATGTAGCCATTATGCATCCAGTATTTTGCGAAAGGTTTTCCCGTAAATGCCTCGGATTGGGCAATTTCATTTTCATGATGAGGGAAAGCAAGGTCCTGGCCGCCTGCATGGATATCAATACTATCGCCAAGATACTGGCGCGCCATTGCGGAGCATTCGATATGCCAGCCCGGACGTCCTTTCCCCCATGGGCTATCCCATGAGATTTCCCCTTCTTTGGCCGCTTTCCATAAAGCAAAGTCCAGGGCATCCTGTTTCTTTTCCCCCACTTCGATACGCGCTCCTGAACGGAGGTCATCGATTGACTGGTGAGACAGCTTTCCATATCCGTCGAATTTGCGTGTATGGTAATAGACATCTCCTTCAGACTCATATGCGAACCCTTTGTCGATCAGGGTCTGAATGAACTCGATAATGATGTCCATGCTCTCCGTCACCCTTGGATGCGCATCGGCTTTATGGCATCCGAGCGCCAGAACATCGTCGAAGAAGGCACTGATAAAACGGTCTGCCACTTCCGGTACAGTGCTGCCAAGCTCATTGGCAACCCGGATCAGCTTGTCATCGACATCCGTGAAATTCGAAATGTACTGGACATCATATCCCCGGTACGCCAGATACTTTCTGACGGTATCAAAAACGATCGGCGGCCTTGCATTTCCGATATGGATGAAGTTATAGACCGTCGGGCCGCACACATACATTTTCACTTTCCCTTCTTCAAGGGGCTGGAAAATTTCTTTCTCTCTCGTTAATGTATTGTAAATTTTAATCGGCATTTTGTTTACTCCTTTCAGCTTGTAAGATGCCTATTGTTGTCTTCAGTTCAGCCAGTTCCTGCTCCAGCTTTTTGAAGCGGTCCCCGGTCGGGTCAGGCAAATCTGAATGGTTGAGCCGGTCCTTTAAGCGGACTCCATCCTGGATAACCACTTTTCCCGGGATACCGACAACCGTTGAATTTGGAGGCACTTCCTTCAACACGACTGACCCGGCTCCGATTTTGGAATTTTCCCCTACCGTGATGGAACCAAGAACCTTGGCTCCCGTTGCGATAAGGACACCATCTTTAATAGTCGGATGGCGCTTTCCTTTTTCTTTCCCGGTTCCCCCAAGGGTCACCCCTTGGAAAACGGTGACATTATCCCCGATCTCACAGGTCTCCCCGATCACCACGCCCATGCCGTGATCGATGAAAAACCGGCGCCCGATCTTCGCCCCGGGATGGATTTCAATCCCGGTAAAGAAACGGCTGATCTGTGAAATGACCCGTGCCAGAAAATAGAGCTTATTTTTATAAAACACGTGCGCAAGACGATGGGACCAAATGGCGTGCAGCCCCGAATAAGTGAGGATAACCTCCAAATAGCCGCGGGCAGCAGGGTCCTGGTCAAAAATAATATCTATATCTTCTTTCAGCATTCTAAACATATGATTTTCCCCCTTGCTTCTTTCTAACGTAAGCGTCTTTCTGGCCACTTATCCCGAAATATATACTCTGCACTCTAACATCCCGAATCCCAAAGAGGCTCACAGTCCATATAGAGTGATTGCCGCTGCCTGCCGAATAGGACAATGGGCATAAAAAAACGCCTCTGCCTAAATAGACAGAGACGTTTAGAATATACGCGGTTCCACTCTGTTTGATAATCTTCTCCCCGAAGATTACCCAACTCAAATCATCTTAACGGTATGACTCCGCTTATGCCTACTTGGCAAAACCTTTCAGCACAAGGCTCCGGAGGGCATTTCGGGCGGCAATTGGCCTGAACCGCTTCCAGCCTAGGCGGTCCTCTCTTTAAAGCATTATCGTCCTACTTCTCTCCATCTACGCACACATATATAATTATTTATTACTATATTATATTTTTACCGTTTTGTTAACTTAAAATACTTTGGATGCGATCTTTTGTTTTTTCCTTGCCGATCAAGGCAATGGCTGCCGGAAGGTCAGGGCCATGTGTTTGACCGGTAGTCGCTACACGGATAGGCATGAACAGGTTTTTCCCTTTATGCCCTGTTTTCTTTTGGACAGCTTTCATGGCCGCTTTGATTTCAGCCGCTTCGAACTGCTCGATCGCATTGACCTCTTCCAGGAATGCATTCATGACTTCAGGTACTTGCTCGCCTGCAAGAACTTCCTTCGCTTCTTCGTCGAATTCCAATTTTTCATTGAAAATCACTTCAGAAAGCCCGACGATTTCAGCTCCGTAGCTCATCTTCTCCTGGTATAAAGCCATCAGGTCACGAACCCATTTTTGCTGTTCTTCAGTAAGCGTCTCCGGAAGCTTGCCTGCTTTGATCAAGTGCGGCAATGCCAATTCAGTCAGGCGCTCCACATCAATGCTCTTAATGTATTGGTTATTCATCCAAGCAAGTTTCTGCTGATCGAATAACGCCGGAGATTTAGATAATCGCTTCTCATCGAAAATTTCGATGAACTGCTCCTTCGTAAAGATCTCCTCTTCTCCTCCAGGCGCCCATCCAAGCAATGCGATGAAGTTGAACAGTGCTTCAGGGAGATAACCAAGCGCTTCATATTGCTCAATGAATTGGATGATGGATTCATCGCGCTTGCTAAGCTTCTTGCGGCTTTCATTCACAATCAGGGTCATATGTCCGAAAATCGGCGCTTCCCAACCGAATGCTTCATAGATCATCAGCTGTTTCGGCGTATTGGAAATATGGTCATCCCCGCGAAGGACATGGGAGATTTCCATCAGGTAATCATCGATCACAACAGCGAAATTGTATGTTGGGATCCCATCCTTCTTCACGATTACATGGTCCCCGAT
>CAKQBC010000037.1 GCA_934215995.1 uncultured Bacillus sp.
GCCTGCCGCCCTCCCGCTGCTGGGCGCGGTATACATTCGCAGAATATGCAAGCCTGATCGGCAGCTCGTCTTTTAAAAGACGGGATGCTGCCACCCTTGCGATCGGCGCTGTCATATCCGGCCGCAGCACAAGGGTATGGCCCTGCTGATCAAGCAGCTTGAACAGCTGCTGATCAAGTATTGCTGAAGCCGCTCCAACTGTTTCGTAATATTCGAGTGCAGGCGTTTCGATAAACTGATAGCCCCAGCGTTTCATTTCCCCCTGGATGGATGACCGGACTGCTGCCTTTCTTTCATATAAATCTGGTAATGTATCTCTCATGCCTAACGGCTTTTCAAACATAAATAATCGGCTCAAAAGTATTCACCTCTATGACTTAAAAATTCCGAATCCTTTAGTTCGCTAATATGGTAACAAATTGAAGTTATATGTAGTTTAACGCGCAAATTCTATGCCGTCAACCAAAAGAATCAGAAAAATAAAAAAGACTCCCTTTTTTTAAAAACGAGCTTTCATATAGTTTGTACTTTTTTGGAAAGGTTATTTGAGTTAAAGACATGCATCTAAATATATCGAGCATCTTTTGAAATCTATCCAACATCTCACACAATAATAAAAAAACCCCGCCAGCCTAAGCTAACGGAGTTTGGTCTTTATTAATGCCATATATCGGATCATCCGCCCAGCGTGCGGCAAGTTCTTCCTTTGTATAGATGACACGCATCGGGTTGCCGCCAACAAAAGCGCCAGACGGGACATCTTTATGAACAAGCGTTCCAGCTGAAACAATCGCACCATCTCCGATCGTGACGCCGGGAAGAATGGTTGAATTGGCGCCAATCATGACTTCGCTGCCAATTTCAACCCTGCCGAGGCGATATTCCTTAATCAAATATTCATGGGCGAGGATCGTAGTGTTATATCCGATGACCGTGTTGCGGCCGACACTTATTTTTTCCGGGAACATGACGTCCAGCATAACCATGAGTGCGAATGATGTCTGATCCCCCACCTTCATTCTCAGGAAATTACGATAGAGCCAATTTTTCATGCCCAGAAATGGCGTGTAGCGCGCAAGCTGGATCACAATAAAGTTTTTGACCACCTTCAAGAACGGAACCGTTTTATACACATGCCAGAGAGAATTGCCTCCCTCTACCGGAAAACGCTCCGTTTTTCTCATTGGTTTTCTGCCTCAAGAATATCGAGCAGGTCAGCCATATTGTCCAGCATATAATCCGGTTCAAAGCCCGCGAGGAAATCACGGCCTTTCGCTGTCCAGGCAACACCAGCCGTTTTTGTGCCGGCGTTTTTTCCTCCATCGATATCGTGCGAATTATCGCCGACCATAATAGCTTCTTCCGGCTTCGCATCCAGCAGGCTTAATGCCTTCAAGATTGGCTCCGGATCGGGCTTTGGCTTATCCACGTGGTCGAGCGTAACAACCACGTCGAAAAACTGGTCAAGATTTGTCAGCTTTAAGCCCTTTTCAACTACATTGGAAACTTTTGTCGTAACAATGCCCAGTTTATATCCCGATTCTTTTAAAGTCCGAACCGTTTCATATACGCCAGCAAATTCCTTCACAAGCACGTCGTGGTTCTTAATATTGTACTCCCTGTAAACCGAGATCATCTCCTCCACTTTTTCCGGGTTGATGGACTCGAATGTTTCATGCAGGGTCGGCCCCATGAATGGGAGAACATCTTCCCGCTGATAGCGGTCTGGATAATATTTTCCCAGCGTATGCAAAAATGAGGAAATAATCAATTCGTTTGTGTCGATCAATGTTCCATCTAAGTCAAATAATAGTGTGTTAATGCTCATATGTTGCTTCCTTTCTTTTTGCCAGATCAGCACGCTTCCAGATCGCTGCCACTGCCAATGTCAGGATAATTGCCACACCCAGGCGAATCAGCAGAAGCGGTAATACCGGAATGCCAAGCGGCACAAAAATCAAAGTATCTTCAACGACTGCGTGGCAGGCAACGAGGAAAATAAATGCGATCGTTACATCTCGTTTGCTGACGCCATCTTCCTCTACTGCCTGAATCATGACGCCCGCCCCATAGGCAAGGCCAATCAGCAAGCCGGCTGCAAGAGTTGTAGACGTATTTTCTTTCATTCCAAGTGCCCTGGTCACAGGCGCCATCCATTTTGAAAAAACAGCAAGCCATTGCTTATCTTTTAAGATTTGAATAATAATCATCAGTGGAATGACGATGATGGCAAGCTGGAGAATACCGAGCAAAGCAGTCTGCAGTGCATCCAGCAGGATGGGCAATGCACCGGATACCTGCTCTTCTTTTGCCGGAATAAATCCGTACTTAGCAGTTTCGGATCCTCCCTGCCAAACAAGGTTGATGACAATCGCGCTTAAAAGCGCCAGTCCGATGCGTACTGCCAGAACGACCCAAAGCTTAACGCCGACCTTCAATGCCACTCCGGTTTCAATCAGCATATTATGTGAAAAAGACAGCATGACGGCAATAATAAATACTTCTTTTACCGAGAGATCGAGCGTTAAAATGGCTCCAATCCCCGCATACAAATTTAAGAAGTTCCCCAATACAAGCGGTATGGCTGCATCTCCTGACAGCCCAATCAGATTCATAAGGGGCGTGATCAGCTTGATTACCCATGGAAGCACTGGCGTATGCTGAAGCAGTGCCACAATCAGCGTGACCGGGAATATGACTTTCCCGAGTGTCCATGTTGTCTTTAAGCCGGCCATCAGCCCCCGTTTGCAAGATTCAACCAGCATCTCTACTCTCCCCTGTCCGTTATTTCCCCTCGGCTTTATCCAAATAACGAGCTTTGGCAAGCCCCTCCGCTCTTCTATAAAAAATCAGGACTAGCGCACCAATAATAAGAACGATAGATATCGTCTGAGCAATCCTTAAATTCTCAGTAAGCATCAGGCTGTCGGTCCGCAGGCCTTCTACGAAGAAACGGCCGATCGAATACCAGATTACATACGAGAGGAAAAGTTCCCCGCGCCTTAAGTTTGCTCTTCTTAATAATATAAGGATGATAAATCCAATGATATTCCAAATTGATTCATATAAAAACGTCGGATGATAATAGGCTCCGTTAATATACATCTGGTCAACGATAAATTCAGGCAAATACATATTTTCCAGGAATGCCCGGCTGACTTCCCTGCCATGAGCCTCCTGGTTCATGAAGTTGCCCCAGCGCCCGATTGCCTGCCCCAAAATGATGCTTGGCGCTGCAATATCAGCCAGCTTCCAGAACGATATCTTCCTTTTCTTTGCAAAAACATAAGCTGTGATGACAGAACCAATCAAGGCTCCATGAATGGCAATTCCGCCATTCCAAATTTTAATGATTTCACCCGGATTCTGCGAGTAAAAATCCCATTGAAAAATAACGTAATAGATTCTTGCGGAAATAATCGCAATGGGAATGGCCCACAGCATCAAATCGGCAAAAATATCTTTAGGGAGTCCCCTTCTCTCCCCTTCTCTCATCGCGATAATGAGTGCCAGTGCAATGCCAACACCGATAATCAGGCCGTACCAGTGGACCTGAATCGGCCCAAGGGATATGGCAATCGGATCTAACGGCTGAATATTTTTTTCCATGATCACTTCTCCTTCTCATCGAAAAGCGCAAGGCGCCCGCTCATCGGCGGCAAGCATAAGACAAGCCGGCATGAAGGCTGTTTTTTAACCTTTGTGACGGATTGGCTTAGACCCGAGAGCCGATGGCGCCTGGAGCTAGACAGTTATCTAAGTTCAAAGATATAAATTCTATTATTGCAAGAAAAGCGCAAGCACCTCTGGGGTGGTTTTTGCCACAGGCGCTATAGCCAGACAGTTATCTATTATTCTTCGTGCTAAGCTAGTCAGGCTTATCAGCTTTCAATCAAACGTTTGATTGAAAGTGTTTTGCCCTCTTTAACGATCATCATGGTCTCCGTCCTCAATCACATCCGACAGGCGGTTCGTGAACTGTTCCGCTGCATTCATCCCCATTCTTTTTAATCGGAAATTCATGGCAGCCACTTCAATGATGACAGCCAGGTTTCGTCCGGGTCTTACCGGAATGGTCAGCTTTGTAACTTCTGTATCGATGATTTTCATCTTTTCTTCATCAAGGCCAAGACGGTCGTACTGCTTTTTCGGATCCCACAGCTCCAAATTCATGACCACAGAAATTTTCTTATAGCTGCGGACTGCTCCAGCACCAAACAGGGTCATGACATTGATAATGCCGAGGCCGCGGATTTCAAGCAGATGTTCAATCAATTCCGGTGAGTTTCCGACCAGGTAATCTTCATCTTCCTGCCTGATCTCCACGCAGTCATCCGCAACAAGGCGGTGTCCCCGCTTAACTAGCTCAAGCGCCGTCTCACTCTTACCAACTCCGCTTTTTCCAGTTATCAGTACCCCTACCCCATAAATATCGACAAGGACGCCATGTACAGCAGTGGTTGGAGCAAGCTTGCTTTCCAAAAAGTTTGTCAGCAAACTGGAAAAACGGGTCGTTTTCTGTTTGGAGCGGAGCAGCGGAACCGATTCTCTCTCTGCCGCTTCAATCAGTTCGTCAGGTATATCCAGTCCTCTCGTGACGATTATGCCGGGTGTAATATCTGTACAGAGCCGTTCAAGCCGGATCTCCCGCTCGGAATTATTTAACTTTTCAACGAAAGACAGCTCGGTTTTCCCGACCAATTGAATACGTTCAGCCGGATAGTAATCAAAATAACCAGCCATCTCCAGGCCCGGACGGGAAATATCACTCGTCGTAATCGGCCGGTTAATGCCTTCCTCTCCGGCAATCAATTCGAGCCCAAATTTTTCTATAATATCTTTTGTGCGCACTTTTACCAAAATAGGTTCCTCCTTTAATGCTGGCACTTCTGGATGATCTCTTTATATGTAACTTATAATTTCTAAAAAATTCACTCTGAAGTTTCACTCTATTTTAGCACTTTTTAACGCAGAACCAAATTTCTGAAAACGATTTTTACAAAATTAACACTAGGCCCATATGCTTAATCCTTCTCGACAGGGACAATTTTCAGGGATATTCTGCGTATAAATATGATGATATGCTTTTTGTAAAAATATTCAGATGGTATAGACAACTATACTAAACCTTGGTAATATGATTATGTAAGCGAATTCATTTACATTTTTTAGCTTTTATTACGTTCATTCATTTTTAAAAAAAGAGGGGGAAAAACTCATGCGTAAAGAAGAACGCTTGGCGAAAGAGATTACGGAGCAGTTGGGCGGCACCGGCAATATCGCGGAACTGGCCTCCTGCATGACCCGCCTTCGCGTGAAGCCGGTCGATGAAAGCAAAGTCAACCTGAATGGTATCAAGGATATTGATGGCGTTATGGGTGTGGTGGAAGCAGAAACGCTCCAAATCATCCTCGGACCTGGGATCGTCACCAAGGTAGCTGACGAAGTTTCCAGGATGACAGGCAAAAATGTTTCATCCGTTGATGATGATGAAGAGATTGACACTTCACTGGAAGGACTGGCAGCTCGGACGAAGGCCGGGCTCAATGAGAAAAACGCTACTCCTTTCAAGTTATTTTTAAGAAAAATTGCAAGTATCTTTATCCCGCTGATTCCAGCTATCGTTGCTTCCGGTTTGATTGCAGGGATCAATAATGTAATCATCAAATCAGGCGGAGATCCGGAATCCACACTCGTTCAAATGCTTGATTTGATTGGCTGGGGTTTATTCGGTTACCTGGGCGTGTTTGTAGGTATTAACACAGCGAAGGAGTTTGGAGGGTCTCCTGCTCTGGGCGGTGCAGCCGGTATTCTATTAATCAATCCCGGCCTTGCCAATATAACTCTTTTCGGTGAAGCATTGGTGCCAGGCCGGGGCGGCTTGATTGGAGTCATGCTCGCTGCTGCGCTTGTGGCCTTTTTGGAAAAAAGAATCCGCAAAGTCGTGCCATCAGCAATTGATATTATTGTAACACCGACACTGGCATTATTAATTACAGGCTTTGCGACATTCTTTGTCCTGCAGCCTGTTGGCGGATTCCTTTCTGATATTATCACTAAAGGTCTCCTTGGCGTTCTGGATGTTGGCGGCATCCTGGCTGGCTTAGTACTTGCCGGAACCTTCCTTCCGCTTGTTGTAACTGGGCTGCATCAAGGTTTGACTCCAGTTCATATGGAATTGATTAACTCAATCGGTGACGATCCGCTCCTGCCGATTCTTGCAATGGGAGGCGCCGGCCAAGTAGGTGCGGCATTCGCCATCTACTTCAAAACAAAAAATGCCCGTCTGAAGAAAGTGATTAAAGGCGGACTTCCGGTTGGAATGCTCGGTATTGGTGAACCGCTTATTTTCGGGGTGACACTGCCGCTGGGACGTCCTTTCTTAACAGCATGTCTAGGAGCTGCTGTGGGCGGTGCTTTCCAGGCGTTCTTCAAGATTGCTACAGTAGCCATCGGGGTTTCCGGCATACCGCTTGCCTTCCTCGTTCACACAAATCAAATCGTACTGTATCTGATCGGCCTTTTAATTGCCTATGCATTTGGCTTCCTGTTCACATGGATGTTCGGATTCAAAGAGGAAATGGCTAAAAACATATAATAACAAGGAGAAGGAGGAGCATTCCTCCTTCTTTACTTATGAAATCGCATTTTTGAAAAATTCAGACTTATAGAGGTGACTATGATGCTTGGAATATCAGTTTATCTATCAGAGGAGCGCCAGCTTCAAAATGCAAAATGGATTGAACGGGCGGCTTCTCACGGCCTCACATCCATCTTCACTTCCCTCCATATTCCCGAAGATGACCACAGCACATATAAACAATTGCTTCAGAACCTCGGTGCTCTTGCAAAGCAGCATCAAATGGAACTCCTCGCCGACGTTTCCCCTCAGTCATTGGACCATCTAGGATTGGACTGGGAATCGCTCGATACCCTTCTTGAATGGGGTCTCTCCGGAATCCGGGCAGACTACGGCTTTACTTCTGAGCAGATTGTAGAACTCTCTAAAAAAATGAAACTTGGAATCAATGCGAGCACTATCTCTGCTGCAGAACTGCAGGAGTGGATGGAAGCGGGCTTAAACGCCCATAATGTTGAAGCCTGGCATAATTTTTATCCGCGGCCTGAAACGGGTTTGGATAAAGACTTTTTTATAGAGCGAAATCGGTTCCTTAAAAGCATGGGGATAACCACCATGGCGTTTGTGCCTGGTGACGCTGAACATCGCGGACCCATTTTTGCAGGGCTTCCTACTCTTGAGAAGCACCGGGACTATCCACCCGCTGCGGCGGCGGCTGAATTGATGAACAGCTGCTATACAGACAAGGTGCTGATCGGTGATCATTCAGTAAAAGACGGGACTCTTGCACAACTGGCGAAAATCGCCAATGCTACTGTGCCTCTCCGAATCGAGCTAATTGGCGGACAAACCTATGAGGAGCTTTTTAACAAACCTCATACAAATCGGATGGATCCTGCCCGGGATGTTGTAAGGTCAGTGGAATCAAGGTCATATGCTGGCCAGGGATCAAATAAATGGGAACCTATGAACCAGCTGGAACGTAAAAAAGGGAGTGTCACAGTTGATAATATCCTATACGGCCGCTACGCAGGCGAGATGCAGATTACTTTAGCAGATCTGCCCCGGGATGAACGCGTGAATGTGATCGCAAGAGTTATGGACGAGGATCTGCCGCTTCTTGACCAGATCAAGGCAGGAACTAAATTTCAATTAATAGTGAGGGATCAACAATGAATATTACAAAGCTAAATACCGAGCAGCGAAACCCAAAAACAATGGAAATAGATTTAATGACAACCGAAGAAATTATTACAATCATAAACCAGGAAGATACGATTGTTCCTAATGCCATTGCAAGAGAAATCCCTCACATTGTAAAAGTGGTGGATGAAATTACGGATAGTTTTAAAAAAGGAGGCCGCTTGATTTACGTTGGAGCTGGCACCTCTGGACGCCTTGGCATTATCGATGCTTCAGAATGTCCGCCAACTTATGGAACGGATCCTGAATTGGTTGTCGGCATTATCGCCGGCGGCAAAGAAGCCATGACCGAGGCAGTTGAAGGCGCCGAGGATGACAGTGAACAGGGACGCAAGGATGTCGCAGATATTCATTTATCGAACAGGGATGTGCTTGTCGGCATTGCAGCGAGCGGCCGTACGCCGTATACAATCGGCGCTCTTCAATATGGAAATGAAGTCGGTGCTGTTACTGTTGCTGTTGCCTGCACTAAAGACTCCGAAATGGGGAGAATCGCAAAATATACGATAGCACCTATCACAGGGCCCGAAGTTGTTACAGGCTCTACAAGAATGAAAGCAGGCACTGCACAAAAGCTCGTCCTGAACATGTTAACAACAGCTTCCATGATCAAACTCGGAAAAGTATACGGCAATCTGATGGTGGATGTGCAGATGACAAATGAGAAGCTGTTTAAACGTGCTGAAAATATCGTCAAAATGGCTACAGGTGCATCTGATGAAGAAGCCCAGGCCGCTCTCAAAGAACAAAACCATAATACAAAGGCTGCGATTCTTCAAATTTTAACAGGATTAAAAGGTGAAGCAGCCGCCAGGCTTCTGAAAAAGCATAATGGTTATTTACGGGAAGCCATTGCGGAATATCATACTAAATAATCAGATATATTGTATGAAATTCCCTTAAAACTCAAATTAATAGGATAGAAAGCGTCCACCCGCCTTCTATCCTATTTTAGTTGTATAGACCAAAACACCAGAGAGAGTTAATTCTTTTAACTGGTATAGACATCTAAACACAAACCTTTTATAATAAAAGTATCATTCAAACGGAGATGAACTAAAAAATGAGCCGTCTATTACTGAAAAACGCTAGAATTATTCTGGAAAACAGCATGATTGATCAAGGGTTTATTCTAATAGAGAAAGACCGAATCTTAAAAACTGGAACTTTGGAGGAGCTTCCTGCCATCCGCCAGGATACAGAAATCATAGAACTTTCCCCTGAGCATACAATCAGTCCGGGGTTTATTGATGTTCACATTCACGGCGCTGGCGGTGCCGATACAATGGATGCAACATTTGAAGCACTTAACACGATGGCCAGCGTGCTGCCTGAAGAAGGGACCACCAGCTTCCTGGCCACGACTATCACACAGGAAAAGGAAAAAATAGAAGGCGCGCTGATCAATGCAGCCCACTTTCAAAAAGAACAAAATACTCCTGGCCAGGCGGAAGTAATCGGAATCCACCTGGAGGGCCCGTTTATTAACGAAGCAAGAGGCGGAGCCCAGCCGAAGGATCATATACTCGAGCCTGATATTGAACTTTTTAAGCGCTGGCAGGAAGCAGCAAATGGAACCATCAAGCTGATTACACTTGCACCTGAGAAAGCAAATGGCTATGAATTTATCCGCTACTTAAGTGAAAACGGTGTTGTCCCCTCAATCGGCCATAGCGATGCCATTTTTACAGAAATGGAGAAAGCTGTTCAGGCGGGAGCTAAGCAGGTGACTCACCTTTTTAACGGAATGAGAGGCATGCATCACCGTGAACCTGGAGTAGCCGGCGCTTCGCTTTTATTCAAAGAATTGATAGTTGAAATGATTGCTGATGGAATCCATGTCCGGCCTGAAATGATTAAGCTTGCACTAAACGCCAAGGGCCCGGATGGAATGATCCTGATAACCGATTCCATGAGAGCAAAATGCCTGAAAAATGGCCATTATGATCTTGGCGGACAGGATGTAAAGGTTGAAAATGGCCAGGCACTGCTTGCTGACGGCACACTGGCTGGAAGTATTTTAAAAATGAAAGATTCCATAAAAAATATGATTGATTTTACTGATATTCAGCTGTCTGAAGCTGTCCAGCTTGCAAGCAGCAACCCGGCCAGACAGCTCAATATGTTTGACCGGAAAGGCAGCATTTCGGAAGGAAAGGATGCCGACCTGGTTGTACTCGATGAGAACCTTGAGGTTGCCATGACTTTCTGCAGAGGCGTCAAAGCCTTTGAACGCGAGGTGAAAAGACCTTGAAAATCATTCGAACAGCCGATTATAACGATATGAGCCAAAAAGCTGCCCAGCTGATGATTGAAAAAATCCGGCAGCAGCCGGATCTGACATTAGGGCTTGCAACCGGCAGCACACCAAAAGGAGTTTATGCTGAACTGATTAAAGATCATCAAAAAAATGGCACTTCTTATGAAAAAATCACGACGATTAATTTGGATGAATATATCGGCCTGCCTCCTTCCGACCCTAATAGCTACAGGCATTTCATGAATAGTGAACTATTTGATCATCTGGACATCCGGCTGGAAAACACTCACCTTCCAAATGGAACAGCAGAAGATATGCCACAGGAATGCGAACGGTATGAGCAGCTGATCAAGGATCTGGCAGATATCGATCTGCAGCTGCTGGGAATTGGACGCAATGGACATATCGGCTTCAATGAACCCGGCACGTCTTTTCAAAGCCGTACGCATGTCGTGGACCTGGCTGAAAGTACACGTAAGGCGAACGCAAGGTTTTTCAATTCTATTGAAGACGTTCCAGCCCAAGCGATTACTATGGGAATCGCTTCAATTCTTGATAGCCGGGAAATCATCCTGCTCGCTTCAGGTTCAGCCAAGGCAGAAGCTATCAGGCAACTGGTTTATGGAGAACCTGATGAACAGTTCCCCGCATCAGCTTTGAAGCTTCATGAGAATGTGACAATCATAGCCGATGAAGAAGCACTTAGTCTTGTCAGTAAGGATTGATGAGCACTACTAATAGTGATAGGAGAATTCCCATGATCGATAAGCAATCACCCATCCCGATATATCACCAATTGGAAGAGTATATTAAACAATTAATAGAAAGCGGCATATTAAAGCCTGATGAAGCAATCCCTTCTGAGCGCGAGTATTCTGAGCAATACCAGATTAGCCGCATGACAGTCAGACAGGCATTAAACAACCTTGTCAATGATGGCTATCTATACAGGCAAAAAGGACGCGGAACTTTCGTCAACAAGCAGAAGGTCGAACAAAAGCTTCAGGGATTGACCAGCTTTACTGAAGATATGAAAGAGCGCGGCATGGTGCCGAGCAGCCGTCTAATTTCATTTGAAATCATCCCGGCCGAGCCGCAGCTGGCGAGAAAGCTTGATATAAAAGAAAACACACCTGTTTATGAAATTAAACGGGTGCGTATGGCAGATAATCTGCCAATGGCGCTGGAAACCACCTGCCTGCCTGCTAATCTCGTTAAAGGGCTTACAGAAGAAATCATCAACAAGTCCCTTTACCAGCATATTGAAGAAAAATAGTCCCTGACCATCAGTGAAGCAACCCAGCAAATTGAAGCCTCTAACGCTAAGGAAACGGAAGTAAATCACTTGCAGGTCGAACCTGGGTCGCCAGTTTTGCTTATTGTCCGAACTTCCTTTTTAGAGGACGGCACGCCTTTTGAGCTTGTCAAATCAGCATACCGCGCAGACCGCTATAAATTTGTTCATACGATGCAGCGCGCCGCAAAATAGGAGAAAGCCCATCAGGGTTTTCTCCTATTTTCATTTTACCATGTCCTTTTGGAAGGTTTGTCCATATTATATACATGAGAATATTTTTTTATTGAAAGGAGCGATTAGATGAAAATCATACTGGATGCCGGGCATGGATACAGCACCTCCGGCAAACGGAGCCCTAACGGAATGAGAGAATATGAATTCAATCGGGCTGTTGCCGAACTAGCAAAGGAGATGCTGGAAAGCTATCAAAACACGGTGGTTTCCTTTGCACACTCGGATGTACGGGATGTGCCGCTTGCCGAAAGGACCGAGCTGGCAAATAAACAAAACGCGGACTGCTACGTGTCCATCCATGCCAATGCTTACGGAACAGGCGGATGGAACAGTGCAGGCGGAATTGAGACATATGTCTACCCTTCAAAACCTCGGGAAGCGCTGGCATTAGCCCAAAAGATACAGCGAAACTTAATCAGTTCTACAGGCTTGCGGGACCGGGGAGTCAAAACGGCTGATTTCCAGGTTCTTCGTGAGACAAAAATGACTGCTGTACTTGTGGAATGCGGGTTTATGACCAATAAAGAAGAAGCTTCCCTTCTCCGGACCCCTCTCTATCGAAAACGCTGTGCACAAGCCATTGTAAAAGCAATCGCTGAACAATACGGCTTGAGAAAGAATGATAAAATCAAACAATATAAAGTTCAAGTTGCATTTTCAGAAAAGCAGCTTGCCGAGAAACTTGCCGGGAGTCTGAAGAAGGATGGCTTTAATGCCACCATCATTGAATAGAAAAAAGCCAGCATCACGGATGCTGGCTTTTTAACGCATTTACTTTTCCCTTGCCGGTTCGAGGATCGCTTTTTGAATGATCAGATTAACAATTGACATAATCACAGACACAAGAATCGCTGTGCCAAACCCGTCAATTTCAAAAGAATCCCCCATAAAGCCATCTGTAATCATTAATGTAACAGCATTGATGACGAACAAAAACAGACCGAGCGTTAAAACAGTGACTGGCAGAGTTAATATAATCAGGATTGGTTTCACGAGAATGTTCAGGATGGAAAGCATGAAGCTGGCACCGATGGCAGCCCCAAATCCCGATAAGTAAAACGAATCCTTAAAAAAACCAGCGATCGCTACAAATAGGACCGCATTAATCAAAATTCCCAGAATCCATCTCATTTCTTACAGCACCTCTTCATTAGGAAGCAAGAACACAAGCAGAGCATAAATGAGTGTCATTGGAAAAACGCCTGTTGTAAATAATAAAACAATGAAAATCACCCTGAGTATGGTAGGATCAATACCGATCGATTTTGATAAGCCGCCCAATACTCCCGCTAATTTCCGGTTGCTGCGGGAGCGAACCAATTTATTCACAAAGAATCCCTCCTATCAAGAAAAGCGAAAGCCCCTTGCCCACCCCTGACACCTCGAGGGGGCTGGCGCTTTTAGTCGTGTGATGATAAAGCTGTCGAAGCGTTCCTTGTGGAGCTAGAC
>CAKQBC010000038.1 GCA_934215995.1 uncultured Bacillus sp.
TCTGAAAACTTAACTGCTGCGGAATCTCGTATCCGTGACGTAGATATGGCGAAAGAAATGATGGAACAAACTAAGAATTCTATTCTTTCTCAAGCAGCACAAGCAATGCTTGCTCAAGCAAACCAACAGCCACAAGGAGTTCTCCAACTTCTTCGATAATTTTAGATTAGCAATAAGGTAAGACCACAGGATAAATCTTGTGGCCTTTATCTATACTAAAAGGAGGTGATTGGTTTGGAAATCAATGATACTATGTTAAATAACACAAAAGTTCAAGTCTCTATAATAGCGGTTGAGGGCAAACAGTATCTCGTTTATTTGCATACAGTCGGCATGTTCAGGGCAATGGTAGAAGATATAGAAACAAAAGAAAGGGCTTATTCAGATGAAGCCTACAGCAGTAGTGGTGAAGCGGTAATGAATGCAATAGAAAAGTTAAATAGATAATTGGTAATTTGAAAGGGACTTTCAATTAGGGTCTCTTTTTACATATAAAGGTAATAAAGAAAAATATGAGTATATATTATAAACTTGAACATACATGTGAATGATGTTCATCAAATTAGGGCTTCTCTCTTCGGAGGGAAGTCCCTTTTCTATTTTGAAGGAGGAATCGTAATCATGAAAAATCAATCAGCCAAACATGTAAACATTGTTAGCCTAAAGCTAGTGAAGGAATCGAGTATGCTTTACAAGAATCACTGTATACGAAGCCGAGAGGATGGTTACCAATTGTTGAAGCAGATGGCAGGTAAGTACATAACTAATTAATTAATCAGTCATTGTATATAAGGAATAAAAGATAGACTAACTTTATATAAACATCTTTCCTTTTATGTCGATAAATTTTATATATGTTGTGTATCGAGAGGAGCGGCTAATGTGTTGGATAAAATTGGAGGGCAGAATCAATTGTTTCAACCAGTCACCAAGCAAGTACACGAAAAAACAGTCGGTTCAATTTTGATAGAAAAAGAAAGAAAGCATGAAAAAAATCAAGTCACTTCACCTATGGATAAGGATGAGATGGAAAAGGTAGTTCAGGGCATGAATGACTTCCTTAAACCAGCAAGCACCCATTTGAAGTTTGAGTTTCATGATGAATTGAAGGAATATTATGTTTCGATTGTCGATGATGTTACCCATGAAGTTGTAAAAGAGATTCCTGCAAAAAAGATGCTGGATATGTATGCTGCCATGACGGAATTTCTGGGAATCTTAGTCGATAAGAAAATTTAAGCAGGGGAGGTTGAAACATGGTTACAAGAATTGGCGGACTTGCCAGCGGGATGGATATTGATTCCATAGTGGAAAATATGTTAAAAGTTCAGCGGGTACCATTAGATCAAGTGAAACAAAAGAAACAGATTCTGGAATGGCAACGGGATGATTATCGATCCATGAATACTATGTTATTGAATTTTAAAAATAATGAGTTATTCAATATGAAGCTTACGCCAAGCTATCGTGCTAAAACAGTTAGCTCCTCTGATGATAGTAAGGTGTCCGTATCGGCCACAAGCGGAGCCAATCCTTCTTCATACACAATCAAAAACGTTACGCATTTGGCTACTGCGGAAGTTATTAAAAATGGTGGGTCGATTGTTAAAGAAAGTCAATCTTTTAGTGTAAATGAGAGTCTCTTTAGTCAACGGGACAAATTAAAGAACTCAAATATTAAGTGGAATGAGGGAGTGATCCTTACTAAAAGTATCATAACAACGGCAACGGAAGATCCTACTGTTATAAAGACGAAACTTGAAAACCTTAAAGATAATTCTATGGCAGATTGGAGTATCAAGGTTGATGAGACCTCTTATAAGGTTGTACAATCCGTAACCGACGTGACTGATTTGAAGGATGATGAAGTATTCATAAATAAATCGGGCGATTTGACATTTGGAAGCAATGTGAAAACTGGTGCAAACATACAAATCACTTACATCGGAAATTCGGAGGATGGAACGGATAAGTACACTACTTCATCTATTACGACTTCTACTTCTACTGGAGAGAAGTATGAGCAATTTCTTATTAGCAGCAAGGATTCACTAGCAACTTTCCAGAGTAAAATCAATTCATCAAATATAGGGGTCACTTTGTTCTATGATTCATTCAGTAAGCAAATGACCATTACCAGAAAAGAAACAGGCAATTTTAATGAGACGGAAGCTGATATTGTATTAGAGGGAAACCTGTTGAATGATGGGTTTCAGTTTGGAACTAGTCAAGGTGCTGACAGAACAGATGGACAAAACGCAATCTTAAACATTAATGGACTGCGAACGGAACGGACATCTAACTCATTCACAATGGATGGAGTTACTTTCAATCTCAAACAAACCTTCACTGATGAAGTCAGTTTAAATGTAACAAATGACAATACAAAGATTGTGGAGAATATTAAGTCCTTCATTGATAAGTACAATGAATTGATCTCTAAAATAAACGGGAAAATCTCAGAAACAAGAAATAAGGATTATCAGCCGCTGACGGATGATAATCGGGAAGGCCTAAGCGAAAAGCAGCAGGAAAAATGGGAAGAAATCGCAAAGACAGGACTGTTGAGGAGAGATTCTACCTTGACCAACGTATTAAGTAGCATGCGTTCGGATTTCTATGGCACAGTGTACAATAATTTGGTGTCCTCTGCCTACAATCAATTAAGCAAGATTGGGATTACGACAACCAGTAATTATCTTGAAGGCGGGAAGCTGGAGATAAATGAAGCAAAATTACTGAAGGCAATTGAGGAAGACCCGACTTCTGTCGAGAATCTTTTCCGAGGCGAGAATGGAATTATTTCGAAGCTGCAGAAAACTGTAACCAATGCGATGGACACCATTAAACTGAAAGCGGGTAGCACACTTTCAACAAACCAATCATTCACAATTGGGCGAGAGCTTGAAAATCTCACAACCAAACAATCGAGCCTGGAGGATCGTCTGACTATGCTCGAAACAAGATACTGGAAGCAGTTTTCGGCCATGGAAACAGCAATCAATCGGGCAAACTCCCAATCAACCTATTTGTCTCAATATTTCGCATAACCAGTATTGAATAAGGAGTGTCATATACAATGGCAGTTAATAATCCATATAAAGTGTACCAACAAAATTCGGTGACTACCGCTTCGCCGGGTGAACTGACAATCATGCTGTATAATGGTTGCCTAAAGTTCATTGCCAAGGCCAAACAATCAATTGAAACGAAAAATATTCAGGAGCGCAACACCAATATCCAAAAGGCGCAAAATATCATCTGTGAGCTGATGGTTACATTGGATATGGGCTATGAAGTTTCTAAAAACATGATGACCTTATATGAATTTATCAATCAGAGATTAACAGATGCCAATATACGTAACGATATCTCTGCTTTGAATGAAGCGGAAGGCCTGGTAACTGAATTCCGCGATACTTGGAAGCAAGCCATTCAGATCAATCGCCAACAGCAGCACCAAGGCGGCCAGGCATAATGCGTGACGCTATAAAAGATTGCTATTTGGTCACAGAGGAATTGCATTCATTATCCAGTGAAAAAGACCCAACGGATAAGCAGATTGAAAAAATCGAATCACTTTTAAATCAAAGAGAAGAATTTTTGAAACAAGTGGTTCCTCCCTTCACAGATGAAGAGCAAAATCTAGGCCGCCAGATGGTTGGATGGAACGAGGGAATTGATGCAAATTTGAATGCTATAAAGCAAACCATCGGCAGTAAAATCAAAGAACTGAACCATACGAAAAAAACACTTCCAAAGTACAACGCTTATGGGGCACCTGCCGGAGTAGATGCGTACTTTTATGATAAAAAGAAGTAAAAATCAAACAGTCATCGAGTCCTGAATCTCCAGGATTCCGATGGCTGTTTCATTTCTTGGCAGTATGTGCGTCTAGGATGTTAAACGAATTAGATTAAATTAGACGATTTTTTTTAATTTGTTTTTGTGCATAATCAGTGGAATGCACAAGGAAACGGCCTTTTGACGGCAGTAAGTACTCAATCTAACAATAGTTTTTGTGCATAATCAGTGGAATGCACAAGAAACGGCCTTTTGACAGCAGTAAGTACTCAATCTAACGATAATTTTTGTGCATAATCAGTGGCATGCACAAGGAAACGGCCTTTTGACGGGAGTAAGTACTCAATCTAACGATAATTTTTGTGCATAATCAGTGGAATGCACAAGGAAACGACCTTTTGACGGGAGTAAGTACTCAATCTAACGATAATTTTTGTGCATAATCTATGGAATACACTAAAAAACGACCTTATTATAATGGTCTGTAAATTAATATAATGACTATCTGGCACTATACTTATTAAGATGATATGTTCCCTCTTCTAAAGATAATAGACAATAAAACAAGTACAAAAAAATTCTTGAAACACATAGAAGCGAAGCTGGGTCATTGAGTGATATTCTATAAACGCAAAACAAATTAAACCCCTCACCTACATCCTCACCCGCATCCCTACATATAATATGTAGTCATTCAACAGTGAAGGAAACAGGAAAGGATGAAACGCATGCATGGAACGTATATAGGGGAAGGGAAGATGCTGATCAGGTCGGTGTGGGGGAGCCATTTGATTGTGCCTGTCGGGGATTTGACATTATGCCTTACTTGATTACGTTGGGGATTCTCGAACGCCGCTGACGAATTTTTTCCTGAAGCGGGTGAAGCCTGGGGATGTGGTGTTTGATATCGGGGCAAACAGTGGGTATAACACGACGATGCTTCGGAGGCTTGTCGGTTCGCGCGGGAAGGTGGCCGCATTTAAGATGACCCGAATATGTACCGGTTCCCCACGGATAATATCGGCACGAACTATCTGTATGCACAGGTGGAGCTCCGAAAGCGCACGGTCTTTTCCAAGGAGACCGAGTTGACTTTGCATATGTCGGAAAAGTTTGCCGGCAATTCTTAGATTTATAAGCGTGACAGCAGTGAACTCCGCGATTTTGATACGCGGTTCGATCCGGTCGTGCAGGAGGTGTCCGTCCAGGCGGATACGCTTGGGCTGATCGGGTATTACCCGAAGGTTGACTACATATTGAAGGCGGGGAATACGAAGCGTTTCTCGGTATGAAGGAAATGCTCGCAAAAGGAATTGCCGGCACGGTGATTTCGAATGGGCTAGGCAGGCGCTCAAAGAGAACACAGATGCATTCGTGGCTTTGCTTGGAGAGCTGTCCAACCAATCGGGGATGGTGTTTTACTACCTCGATGCAGAAGGGAATCCGATTCCGACGACGCTGGCTGACTTCACCCGGGCTGATTTCATCCATAGTGTATTATCGAAGCCTCTTTAACAACCGGAACTTGCGCCGGCGGGCGGGTACAGTCAGTTTCCTTAAATAAAACTGTCCGCCTTCCCATCCATCCGGCCCCGTGAAAAAAATGTGAAAAATCGAATTCAAAAATTCGACAAATATTTTTAGTGTTTCAAACAGGATTAGGAAGGGGTAAAATAGAAGTATAAGGTATAGCTTTATTTTAAAGGAGGACTCACTTATGGATTACAACATTCGTGGTGAAAACATTGAGGTAACTCCAGCTCTACGCGATTATGTGGAGAAAAAAATCGGAAAATTGGAAAGATATTTTAACAACACTCCAAATGCTAATGTCTATGTAAACTTAAAAGTTTATAGCGATAAAACATCTAAGGTTGAAGTAACGATTCCAATGCCAAATCTGGTTCTTCGCGCAGAGGAGCGGAACGCAGACATGTATGCCGCAATCGACTTCATTACTGATAAACTTGAACGCCAAATCAGAAAGCATAAGACAAAAGTGAACCGCAAATTCCGTACGGTCGGCACAGGCGCTGAAATGCCGGCAGAGGTTTTCGCGACTGAAGCAGATGAAGCAGATCCACTTGACGTGCTGGAGCCGGAAGAGCTTGAAATTGTCCGCAACAAGCGCTTCGACCTGAAGCCGATGGACAGTGAAGAGGCGATTCTTCAAATGAACCTCCTTGGCCATAACTTCTTTGTCTACACAAATGCGGAAACAGAGATGACAAACGTTGTTTATAAACGGAAAGATGGCCGCTATGGCTTAATCGAGCCTAACTGAACCTTTCGCTAATCCAAAGGGCATCACCCATTCCGGGTGGTGTCCTTTTTTGCAAAAACCCCCATTGTCCGACAGGACTCGCCCGTATCATTCGGTTGTACGCGATTACTAGAAATGGTAAGATAAAAACTGGATAAAAACGAATTTTTGGCAGGCGGGATCTCCCTGTCTCCCAAATAGAATTGGCAACCGGATGGCAGACGGCACATGATTCTGCCCGTACAGTTTCCTTTTATAGTGCAGTGTCCGACTGTTCTGTTAACCGGGATAAAATTTTTACTATAGGCAGTCCTATCATTTCTTTGGCTGCGCTCTCTTAAAAATTTTTTCAGTCTCGCATTTGAGGCTTTCGTTTTTTAGAGGTATACTTACAACCATCCATCACAAAACAGAGGAGCGTTTGTGACATGTTATCAATATTGAATAAAGTGTTCGACCCTAACAAAAAAGAAGTGAAACGCCTTACAAAAGTGGCGGATCAAATAGAAGCATTGGCACCGGACATGGAAAAACTGTCAGATGCTGAATTGCAGGCAAAAACAGAGGAATTCAAGCAGCGTTACCAGGACGGGGAAACGCTTGATAAAATGCTTCCTGAAGCATTTGCGGTTGTCCGCGAAGCTTCGAAGCGCGTGTTAGGCATGTACCCGTTCCGCGTTCAGCTCATGGGGGGTGCGACACTCCATGACGGGAATATCGCCGAGATGAAAACGGGGGAAGGGAAAACGTTGACTTCCACGATGCCTGTTTATTTGAATGCGATTTCCGGAAAAGGCGTCCACGTCATCACAGTCAATGAATATTTGGCTTCCCGTGACGCCAGGGAAATGGGCGAGCTGTATGAATGGCTTGGCCTGACTGTCGGCCTGAACCTGTCAGGCATGACGCGTGAAGAAAAGCAGGAAGCTTATAATGCCGACATTACGTACGGTACGAACAATGAATTCGGCTTCGATTACCTTCGTGACAACATGGTACTGTATAAAGACCAGATGGTACAGCGTCCATTGTCTTATGCTGTAATCGATGAGGTCGACTCCATCCTGATCGATGAAGCGCGTACGCCTCTGATCATCTCCGGAAGTGCGCAAAAATCCACGCAACTGTATATTCAGGCTAATGCGTTCGTGCGCACGCTTGTTAAGGAACAGGATTATACGTATGACGTTAAGACAAAGAGTGTCCAGCTTACCGAGGAAGGGATCACAAAAGCAGAGCGTGCCTTCCGCATCGATAATCTGTTCGATATTACCCATGTGTCCCTGAACCATCACATCAACCAGGCATTGAAAGCGCATGTCAGCATGCACCTGGATGTTGATTATGTGGTGCAGGAAGGCGAAATCGTCATCGTTGACCAGTTCACTGGCCGTTTGATGAAAGGCCGCCGATACAGTGACGGGCTCCACCAGGCGATTGAGGCGAAGGAAGGCCTTGAGATTCAGAACGAAAGCATGACGCTTGCTACGATTACATTCCAGAACTACTTCCGTATGTACGAGAAGCTTGCCGGTATGACCGGTACAGCGAAAACAGAGGAAGAAGAGTTCCGCAATATTTATAATATGAACGTTGTCGTTATTCCGACGAACCGGGAAATCATCCGTGATGACCGTGCTGATTTGATCTATGCGACAATGGAAGGCAAGTTCAATGCGGTTGTGGAAGAAATCCAGCAGCGCAACCTGGTCGGACAACCGGTCCTTGTCGGTACAGTTGCGATCGAAACATCGGAGCTTATCTCTAAGATGCTGACGAAACGCAGGATTCCGCATAATGTATTGAATGCGAAGAACCATGGCCGTGAGGCGGAAATCATCCTTGATGCCGGTAAGCCTGGTGCCGTGACAATTGCGACGAACATGGCCGGCCGCGGTACCGACATCAAGCTTGGTGAAGGCGTAAAAGAGCTTGGCGGACTTGCGGTAATCGGTACGGAACGCCATGAAAGCCGACGGATCGATAACCAGCTCCGCGGACGTTCAGGACGTCAGGGAGACCCTGGTGTCACTCAATTCTACCTGTCCATGGAAGATGAATTGATGCGCCGTTTCGGCTCCGATAACATGAAAAACATGATGTCGCGCCTCGGCATGGACGATACCCAGCCAATCCAGAGCAAAATGGTGACGAAGGCCGTTGAATCCGCCCAAAAACGGGTGGAAGGCAATAACTTCGATGCACGTAAGCAATTGCTTCAATATGACGACGTGCTCCGCCAGCAGCGTGAAATTATTTATAACCAGCGTTTCGAGGTTCTTGACAGCAGCAATCTTCGCAGCATCATCGAAAGAATGCTTGAAGCTTCCGTAACGCGCCACGTGAATGCATTCACGGCGGATGAGGATCAGTCGAACTGGAACCTTGCCGGCCTTGTGGACTACATCAGCGGTAACCTTCTTCATGAAGGCGATGTAAAAGAAGAAGATCTGCAAGGAAAAGATGCGCAAGCGATCATCGACTTCATTTTAGGCAAAGTGAAGGAAGTGTACGATGCGAAGGAAGAGCAGCTTTCTGAAGAACAGATGCGCGAATTCGAAAAAGTCATCGTACTTCGTTCAGTCGACAGCAAATGGATGAACCATATCGACCAAATGGAACAGCTGCGCCAGGGAATCCATCTGCGCGGATACGCCCAGATCGATCCACTCCGCGAATATCAGCAGGAAGGCTTTGCGATGTTCGAGGAAATGATCGAATCGATTGAGGATGAAGTAGCGAAATATATCATGAAAGCCGAAATCCGCAATAACCTGGAAAGACAGGAAGTTGCGAAAGGCCAGGCGGTCCATCCGAAGGAAGACGGCGGCGAAGTGAAGAAGAAGCCGGTCCGCAAAGCGGATGATGTCGGCCGCAATGCCCCTTGTCCATGCGGCAGCGGGAAAAAATATAAAAACTGTCACGGACGTGCATAATGTAATCGAATGATCAGCGGGTTATCCATGCTGACCATACGGGCCGTCAATGGCACCATGACTCCTATCTGTATATCGGGAGTCCCGGAAGCCCTTTCGGACGGCAGAAACTGGACACGTGCGTAATATTGGAAAGAGGAGTGGCAAAAAGCCGCCTCTTTTCCTATGGATATAAAATTGGTAGAGGTGAAGAGCATGGAATTAGCAGAAATCAGATCAGAGCTCGAAAAAACAGCTAAGAAATTAGCGGACTTTAGGGGGTCTCTTTGACTTAGAAGAGAAGGAAGCCCGAATTGCCGAATTGGATAATATCATGACAGACCCGGATTTCTGGAATGACCAGCAAAAGGCGCAAGGCATCATCAACGAAGCGAATGGATTGAAGGAGCTTGTTGAACAGTTCTACTCCATGAACGATACCCATGAAAACCTGGAATTGACGTTTGAGCTTCTGAAGGAAGAAGAGGACGCCGACTTGCAGGCTGAATTGGAAGGGGAACTTACGGAACTGATTGCGCAAATGAATGAATATGAGCTTCAGGCACTGTTAAGTGAACCATATGATAAAAACAACGCAATCCTTGAGCTGCACCCTGGTGCAGGCGGAACCGAGTCACAGGACTGGGGTTCAATGCTGCTTCGTATGTATACGCGCTGGGCAGAGAAGCAAGGCTTCAAGGTGGAGACGCTTGATTACCTGGCTGGAGATGAAGCAGGGATCAAGAGCGTTACGTTATTGATCAAGGGGCATAATGCCTACGGCTATCTAAAAGCAGAGAAAGGGGTTCACCGCCTTGTCCGCATTTCGCCGTTCGATTCATCAGGACGCCGCCATACATCATTCGTATCCTGCGATGTTATGCCGGAATTCAATGAGGACATCGAAATCGAAATCCGCACAGAAGACCTGAAAGTCGATACGTACCGTGCAACCGGTGCCGGCGGGCAGCACATCAATACGACGGATTCAGCCGTCCGTATCACGCATATCCCGACTGGTGTCGTTGTCCAGTGCCAAACTGAGCGTTCACAGATCAAAAACCGTGAGCGCGCGATGAACATGCTGAAATCGAAATTGTACCAACGCCAGATCGAGGAGCAGCAAGCGAAGCTTGATGAGATCCGAGGCGAGAAGACGGATATTGCCTGGGGCAGCCAGATTCGCTCCTATGTGTTCCATCCGTATTCGATGGTCAAAGACCACCGGACCAGCTACGAAACAGGAAATGTTCAGGCTGTCATGGATGGCGACCTGAACAGCTTCATTGACGCATACTTACGCTCCAAACTATAAGCAAAAAAAGCCGCAAGGAACCTATTCCTTGCGGCTTTTTCTATGTGACCGCAACAATTGCCAGCTACTGGGCATACTACCAGGGAGGGTTGCACAAAAGCGCACAGATATCCTTCAATGCTTTAGTACGTTATTCGGCTGTCGTTTACATACACTGGGCACGGTGCTATACTCATTTTTGGAATTGGGGAGGCCTGTGCTTTCTCCTACTATTGATAGCGGGGGTTACTATGAAAGAGAGAATTCAGTCGCGTTATTCGCGCTTAGAAGATACGGTGTGGATGGAATATCTGCATATTTTGGTCGGTGCGGCAATCGTCGGCCTATCCTTCAACCTGTTTTTGCTGCCGAATGAAATAGCATCCGGCGGGACGAGCGGGATCAGTACGATCATGTCTGCCAAATTCGGCTTTGAACCGGCGTTTGTCCAATGGGCATTCAACATTCCTCTCTTCATTGCCGGCGTGATTTTGCTGGGGCGCCAGTTCGGTGTGAAGACATTGGTCGGGACGGTTTTCCTGCCGTTTGTCATCTACATGACGAATGATTTGGAACCGTGGACAACTGATCCGCTTTTGGCATCAATCATCGGCGGTATGGGTGTCGGCCTTGGGCTTGGCATCGTATTCAGGGGCAGGGCATCCACAGGAGGAACGGATCTTGCTGCGCAGATTCTGCATAAGTACACACATATCAGCCTCGGGAAATGCGTAGCTTTCATTGATGGGCTGATTGTCATCTCGGCGGCTTATGTGTTCGATATAGAAAAAGGCATATATGCCCTGATCGGCCTTTATGCAACAAGCAAAACAATCGACCTGATCCAGGTAGGGGCCGGACGTTCGAAAATGACGATGATCATTTCTGAGGATGAACGTGCAATCCGCAAGGCCATCTTCGAGAAAATCGACCGTGGCGTAACGGAGTTGACTGCAAAGGGAGGCTACACGGATAGTGAAAGGCCTGTCCTTATGTGCGTGGTTGACCAGACGCAATTCACAAAATTGAAACAAGTGGTAAAAGACATTGACCCGCATGCGTTTGTTGTTGTAATGGACGCTTCCGAGGTGCTCGGCGAGGGTTTTAATAGAGGGTAATAATGGTATAATATAGCATGTATTCGTACATCTATATAAGGGGGATTTTATGTGAGCAAAAAGCTACTCGCATTACTTCTCGGTACTTCGCTTGTCCTTGCAGCATGTGGGGGAGATGATTCAAGTGACGAGCCGGCAAACGGCGGCGAAGATAACTCAACAACAGCCGATGCAGGACAGGAAGCAAAGCTGTTTGAACAGAAATGTTCGAGCTGCCACGGCCAGAATCTTGAAGGCGGCGTAGGGCCTGAATTGAAAACGGTCGGTTCGAAGCTTTCCAAGGAAGAAATCGAGACCATTATTGTTGAAGGAAAAGGATCGATGCCTAAAGGTTTGCTTACAGGCGATGATGCATCCGCTGTAGCAGCCTGGTTGGCTGAAAAGAAATAATCTATGAAAAAGGGACCTTGCCAATTATTGGCAAGGTCTTTTTGCTTTAGAATCCGACAGGATATTGGTAGTATTGATACCGAGGCTTTATGCGAGAGACAATATATATGAAGTAAATAGAATGAAAGAGTCCTAAAACATGTAAAAAAAGCATGTCTTTTTTCAGGGGTCATATTCGTTGGAAAACGCGTTGATATACCTATCTTTTGTGAATGGTTTTCTTCTTTTTGATTCTTTGTAACCAGTTTAAAAGACAGGAAATCTATTCCTATGAAATGAAAATGTAATATTTTTAATCTTTATTTGACATTTTTAGATGTTATAATTGCCTTGTGGATTTTAGAGTAGTATTTTGTAGGCTATTGTTGCATCTTAGGGAATTCTGCGTCAGCAGAATGATAACATAATACAGCCTTGTGAGTACGGTTAATAGAAGGCGGAACATAGGTGGTTATTATAATATGATAGAAATGGTCGATGTTAACAAGACATATCCTAATGGCGTCACGGCCGTGAACGGGATCAATGTCAAAATTAAAAAAGGTGAATTCGTTTATGTAGTCGGACCAAGCGGCGCGGGTAAATCCACGTTCATCAAAATGATGTATCGTGAAGAATCCCCCACATCCGGTACGATTACAGTAAATGGAGTTAATATAGCTAAATTAAGGAACTCAAAGGTTCCTATTTTCCGAAGAAGCCTGGGCGTAGTATTCCAGGATTTTAAATTGCTTCCGAAGTTGACAGTATATGAAAATGTCGCATTTGCGCTGGAAGTGATCGAGGAAGATCCGAAAGAGATTAAGAGAAAAGTAATGGAGACGCTCGATCTCGTTGGCTTGAAGCATAAGGCGAGAATGAATCCGACGGAGCTTTCCGGAGGGGAGCAGCAAAGGGTTTCGATTGCCCGTTCGATCGTGAACAACCCGAAAGCGGTGATAGCGGACGAGCCTACAGGAAACCTGGACCCGGAAACATCATGGGAA
>CAKQBC010000039.1 GCA_934215995.1 uncultured Bacillus sp.
CTGGATGTACAGGTATGTAAAGAAGAGGCTGTTTCAGCCTCTTTTTTTTGCGCTTCAATTTCAAAGTACATATAGTGCTTTAAGGTTAACTGGCATAAAAAACGGTACATTAACAGGCTTTAAGGATCCAGGATTAAACTTCTGAATAACAGTCCGTAGAACGTCCCTGCATTTCGCCTTTGCTCATGAGAAAAACTCTGCTTTTGAAGTTTCACTTTATCTTCATAAGGATTCGGGATTATGAGAAACATAAAGTAACTGACCGATTTTTTATGTATGGCGGAAGGGCGGTTTCATACAGTTGCCTTGTGGAAGGCCGTCCTAGAATGGGAAAGAAGAGGGTGACTGAAGATCATGAATATGGTGGAGTTATGCGGAATCCGGAAAGAGTATACCGTGGCCGGCGGCGGTTCTTTTATGGCTCTGGACGATATAAACGCCGTCTTCGCACAGGGAGAGCTCGTATCTCTGATAGGGGAGTCCGGGAGCGGGAAATCTACGTTAATGAACGTAATCGGGGGATTGGATACGCACTATAGCGGGAGCATTTTGGCGGAAGGGGAAAACATCAGCGAATATACAGAGAATGAGTTGGATTCTTACAGAAAGCAGAAAATCGGGTTTGTTTTCCAAAGCTTCAATTTGATTCCCCATTTGACCGTGCTCGATAATGTGGCATTAGCCATGGCCATATCTGATATCTCAAGAAATGAACGTGTCAACAGGGCCGTAACATTGCTTCGGCAAGTGGGATTGGAAAGCCAGCTGAACAAAAAGCCGGATCAATTATCCGGTGGCCAGAAACAGAGGGTGGCCATCGCAAGGGCATTGATGAATGACCCTGATACTATTTTGGCGGATGAGCCGACTGGAGCACTTGATGAAGAAACTTCCGAACAGATTTTGACCATATTCAAAGAGATAGCGGAGAGAGGAAAACTAGTCATCATTGTCACCCATTCCGAAAAAGTTGCCGCAAAGTCATCGAGGATCATTGAGATTTCCGACGGGAAGATCATTCGCGATTCCGGTACAGCGACACGCGGGCCAGGGAAGATGCATGTTTCTGGACCGAATCAGAGGAAGGAAAAAAAACAGCATTTAAGCTTCCTTTCTGCGGTGAGGCTTGCTTTGCTGAATATGAGGGAGAAGCTTGGCAGGAATATATGGGTCTCCTTTGGAACGGGAATCGGGATAATGAGCGTTGTTTTGATGCTCTCGTTAGGCAATGGAATGAAGGATTATTTCAGGGAATCGATGAACAGCATGCTCAATCCATTGGTGATTGAAGTCAATATGCCGAAAGAGATGCCGAAAACGGATGAGGAATTCGATTTCGATTCCCCGCCGGATCACATGCTCGATCTAATGGGGCTCCGTACACCTTTTGGCGAAAAGGATATAGAAAGGTTGTCTTCTATTCATAATGTAGTTTCAGTTGAGCGTGCATTCAATCTATTTTCTTTCGGGACTAACACAGTGAAGTATAAGGACAGACAGAGTTCAATCATGATGCTCGGCACTGTATCCTCCAATCTGGCGGAATCCAACATCAAGGAGGGAACTTTTCCGAAACGGAATGAAGTGCTTCTGACAGAGAGGACGGCTGATGAACTGGGCGGGGGCCTGGTTGGGGAGATGGTCACGCTCAGCGTCTATGTAAATGAACAGGTGCTGACAGGACAGTTTAAAGTGAGCGGGATTACGGCAACAGAGGATGTATCTGCACCGCCTATGGAAATGACGTATGTAAATTATGAAGACCTTAAGCAGCTGGCTGAAGAAAATGCATTCGACTTTGCGCCGACGACCGTCTACCTGGTGACTGACGATGAGGATCATGTTGATTCCATCAAAACCAATGTGAAGAAACTCGGCTTCAGCGGTTCAACTTCCGAAGCGATGTCTGCCATTTTTGCAGAAATGCTTGATACATTGACAATCGTCCTGGCTGGTGTATCAGCAGTCTCCCTTTTGGTTTCAGCCATTATGATACTGGTGGTGCTGCATATCAGCGTGTCTGAACGGAATAAAGAAATCGGGATTCTGAAGGCGATTGGGGCAAGAAGAAAAGATATCAAAAGGATTTTTGTTTCAGAGTCTTTTCTGCTCGGCGTCGCCAGCGGGATATTCGGGATTGTGATGGCTTCAATAATTGCTTTGGCGGCGAACAGCATCTCCGAGAGGCATCTGGATGTCCCGATGGTCATCATGGACCCTGCCTATATTCTATTCGGGCTGGCAATAAGTGTCCTGATCAGCATGCTGGCAGGCATTCTTCCTGCAGGAAAGGCGGCCAAGCTTGATCCGGTCGAATCTTTAAGAAGATGAGCCCTATTGCCACTGAAAAATAAGCCGATTCCTTCTTTGGCGAGAATGGAATCGGCTTTTGCATTTTTTTGATCAAAAGTATTCATATAAACCGGAACCGGGGCCTGTCCGATCGGAACAGCAAGTAATTCAGCCAGGCGTATAACATAATGGCTGCGAATGACAAAGGAAACCATAGCAGCATATAAGGAACACAGATTTGCCCATATAGGTTAAGTGGTTCATTGCTGTAGTCCCAGATGGCGAGATGCAGCCAGATGTTCAGGATGATGCCGGCGATCAGTTCGACAGAGGTGACAAATAAGGTACCGACAGTTGCTTGTGCAAGCAGGGAGCTCCTGAGAGGGGCCCATTTGTTTATGGAGCCTAGCAGGACAAAGCAGATACCCCCTACAACGCCCATCGTCCAGTGGGTATATCCTCTCCAGGCAAGTTCGATCAATAAGTAAATGGAGCCGCCGATCGCCGCTAAATACAAAAGCCTGCCAATATTCGAGATAGCCACACATATACCTCCTTATTTTTCGGATAAGGATAGTATCCCCGTGTGCTTAGGGGCTTATGATGCAAAAAGGAAAAGCGCCTAAACAGGCGCTTTTCCTTTGATATGCGGTATCCATCGGTATGTAGGTTTGGTCATATTTTTTGATAAGCTATAAATTTAACACTAGGCTGACAATTAAGTAGACAATCAGAGTGACAATAATGCTTTCTAAATATGGATTTGGCCTTTTTTGATTTTGTTCATTTTCATTTTTGGTTAATGCGACTGATCTGATTGCACCGTATAGGATACCTGCAATAATGGCTGCTGATAATGGTATGGTCATCGCTAAACCCCTTTCTATATATCCATCGTACCATATTGGCCTGTGTTGATACATGGAATGTGCATACAGCTTTTTCAGGCAAGCTTATTTTACTTAGGGGTTCTTGTTCGGTAAAATTTACGTAACCAGAAAGGGAAAGGAAGAATACTTTGACTGAAAAACTATATTATCATGATCCCCGTCTCAACCACTCGGAAACGGAAATAACCGAAACATATGAAAAGGATGGGAAGTTTTATCTGATCCTTAAGGAGACAGCTTTTTATCCGGAAGGCGGAGGCCAGCCATCCGATTCAGGAACAATATCAGGGGCGAAAGTTCTCGATGTATCAATAGAGGAAGGGAACGTAATCCACCATGTTGATCGTTGGCCGGATGGAAAGCGTGTAAGGTGCTCGCTTGATTGGGAGAGGAGATTCGATCATATGCAGCAGCATAGCGGACAGCATTTGCTTTCATCTGTTTGTCTCGATCTGTATGGATATAAGACGGTCAGCTTCCACCTGGGTGAGGAATATGCCACGATCGACGTGGAAGCGGAGGATATTCCGGGAGAGCAAGTAAAGGCAATTGAGAATGAGGTTAATAAACGCATCTATGAAAATCGGGTAATTAAGAGCTATTTTGTGACAGAAGAGGAAATGAAGGGTTTACCGCTTGTCAAAAAGCCGAAAGTGAAGGATAACATCCGGATTGTTGAAATTGAAGGAATTGAATACAACGCCTGCGGAGGCACTCATCTAAGCCGGACAGGAGAGTTGGGGATGGTCAAGCTGCTTCGGGCCGAGAAACGGAAGGATACGTTTCGGCTTTATTTCAAGTGTGGATACCGTGCTTTGCATGATTATCAGGATGCAACTGAATTAATCGGCAAAATCGGGCTGATGTACAATACCGGAAGAGCCGATATCATGGACCGGGCAGAAAAGCGCGAACAGGAATTGAAGAAGCTGGAATCTGAATTAAGGGCTGCCAAGGAAGAATTGGATGGTTATTTGGAGAGGGAGCTTTTACATAAGGCTGACGGCAAAGTGATTGTCCATTCGTTTAGAGACAAAACAATGAAAGACATGCAAAAATTGGCGTCAAAGCTGACACTTGCAAATGATGTGCTCGTTCTGTTCACATCCGATTCCGAAATGAAAGTCATATGCATGCACAATGGTTCGGTCGCCCTGTCATGCGGCGCTTTATTCAAGGAGAACCTTCCCCGTTTCAATGGGCGAGGGGGAGGCAAGGACGCATCTGCGCAGGCCGGTTTTTCCACTAAAGAAGAGATGGGTGCATTCCTTCAGTTCATGGCTGAGCAGCTGAAACAAGTGGCAGGCTAAGATATGTTTGAATACTCTTTTACCTTTGCTGTTCTGTGCATGATGCTATAATTCTAATTAGAATAAAGCACAGCAGGGGGAGAACGGCATATGATTAAGTTGATAGCGACAGATATGGATGGGACATTTCTGAATGAAAAGAACCAATTTCCATCTGACTTTCAGGAAGTCTACAGCCAGCTGAAGGAAAGAGGCATCATTTTTGGGGCTGCCAGCGGGCGGCAATATTATAATTTAGAGGGCCTCTTTCATGAGCAAAAGGAGGATATGTTTTTTATTGCGGAAAATGGCACGTACGTCGTTTACAAAGGCGAAGAGTTATTTTCCTGTACGCTTGATAAAAAATATGTATCCCGCTTGATCGAAATAGCCCGTACAATTGACGGTGTCCATATTGTCTTATGCAGCAAAAAGGCTGCCTATGTGGAGGATGCAGACGAAAAAGTCATGCATGAGGTACGGAAATACTATGCAAAAAGGGAAGTTGTGCAAGACCTGTTTGAAATTGAAGATGAGGTCTTAAAAATTGCCCTCCTTGATTTTAAAGGAGCGGAAAGCAACAGTCTGCACTATTTTAAAGAACTGCAGAATGAATTGAAAATTACTGTGAGCGGACTCGTATGGCTCGATATAATGCCTGCTGAGGCCAATAAGGGAATCGCTCTGCAGAAGGTCCAGGAATACTTTGGCGTCGATGCCCGGGGAACAATGGTTTTCGGAGATTATATGAATGACATGGAAATGATGCAGAATGCTGAATATAATTACGCAATGGCGAATGCACATGAAGAAATCAAAAAGTCGGCCCGTTTCCACGCCAAGTCGAATAATGAATCCGGTGTGACAGCGGCAATCAAAGAATATCTGAAAACTGGACAAGCATAAAAAAACGAAGCGCAATGCTTCGTTTTTTTTATGCTTACAGGACTGGCTTCATCGTTTCTTTCAGTACGCCGATTGAATGGTTCAGTTTTTGCATTTCTTCATCGGATAATGCAAGTTCAATAACCTCTTCAATTCCTTTACGGGATACAACAGCCGGCGTGCTGGAATACACATCATTTTGGCCGTAGATTCCATCCATATACACTGATACAGGAAGGATGGCTCTTTCATTATTAAGGATTGCCTTTGTAATACGGGCTACGCACATACCGATTCCGAAGTAGGTTGCCCTTTTTCTCTCAATAATGTAGTAGGCAGCATCGCGTGCGCTGATAAATAAGTCTTCGAGGTCACTTAGATTATACTTGTTCCCGTGCTTAGCGATGTATTCCTGAACCGGCTGGGAAGCAATTGTGCAATGGCTCCAGGTAGGGAAAGACGTATCACCATGCTCACCCATAATATACGTATGTACATTGCGGGCATCCACATTGAAGTATTCGGAAAGGTTCGAGCGCAATCGGGCGGTATCAAGCGTCGTTCCGGAACCGATGACTCTTGAAGCCGGAAGCCCGGATTCTTTCATGGCGATATACGTAATGATGTCGACCGGATTGGAAGCCACTACAAGGATTCCATCGAATCCTGAAGCCATAATCTGTTTGATGATGCTTTTGATGATGGCTGCATTTCGCTCAACGAGTGCAAGCCTGGTCTCGCCTGGCTGCTGGTTTACACCGGCAGTGATGACGATGACATTTGCGTTTCCGCATTCATCATATCCACCTGCACGCACTTTTGTCCTGCCCGGTCCGAAAGGAATTCCGTGCCGCAGGTCGGCAGCTTCCCCCTCGGCTTTGTTCATATCAATATCAGTCAATACCAACTCTTCGGCAATACCTTGGTTCACGATTGAATAGGCGATTGCTGTCCCAACGAATCCTGTTCCGACGATCACAACTTTTTTGCTTGGTTGTATACTCATGGATTTAACACTCCTAACAAAAATTGAAATAGACTATCCGTAATAGTATTTTCACTTAGGGGTTTTTAATTCCGATAACTTTATAAAATGATTTGGCTGCTGCGGCAGGGCTGCCATCAGGCCAAAAAAAGAGAAAGAAGGACAGGCCTTCTTTCTCTTGGATATCCGTTTTCACCATCTATGGGCTTTCGCATTGCTTCTTAAAATGATATTAGTCTGCGACATTTCAGTCTGGCCATTCACTTGGGATTTCGACCGTTTCGGCCTTGTCCAATTCGTATGGAATTTTTGAGATTGCGGATCAAGATGATCTTTATAGCTCATGAATTGTCACCTCTCTAATAAAATAAGGAAGTAAACCCCGGTAAAAGGGATATCCCTATTAGTATTGGATGCGGTCCCTTTTCCCATACATGAAATGGGAGAGTATTCGTTCCCCACAAGAAAGGCGTTCCCCTGTTTTTAGGGAACGCCTTATTTTATTTCGTGCTATTGATTTCTTGCAGGGCCGGTTTGCTGTTGAATAGCTTTTTGCTTAAATAGGACTGGAACATGAGGAAAATTCCCCCGACTGTCCAGTATAAAGGCAGGGCTGCCGGCGCACTGAATGAGATGAAACCCATCATGATCGGTGAGATGTATCCCATTACAGCCATTTGTTTTTTCTGTTCTTCAGGCATATTCATCACGGACAGCTTGTATTGAAGCAAGTATACAAGTGCCGCAATCATCGCCAATAAATAGTCGGGCTGTCCGAGGTTGAACCATAGGAAACTGTGTGACGCAATTTCAGGTGTATCGCGTATGGCATAGTAAAAGCCCATAAGGATCGGCATCTGCAGCAGGATTGGCAGGCAGCCCCCAAGAGATGACAACGGATTGACATCATGCTTCTGGTACAGTGCCATCACTTCCTGTTGCAGCTTTACCTGTTCTTCCTTCGTTGCACTCTTCATTTTAGCCTGTAAGGATTTCATTTCAGGCTGGATGACTTCCATTTTATCTTTCAGCTGAAGCTGCTGTTTCGTTTGTTTGAGCATAAAGGGCATCAAAACCAGTCTGAGAACTAAAGTGACAAAGATAATGGAAAGGCCGTAATTGCCTTGAAATAATTGGGCGACCGTTTTCAATAATGCAGAAAATGGGTAAACAAAGTATTGTTGAAAGAAACTTGGCGAGACGCCCGTTTCGGTACCTGCAGCGAATGCATGCGGACCGCCTAATAGCTGGATTGCAGCTAGTATACCGGCAAAAAGAACCAGCTTTTTAAAGACAGGGGATACCGGCCGTTTGAATTTGATTGACATGTGAAACCTCCTGTAAAATGTAAATTTTGCTTTTTAAGAGGTTTCACATGTGGGCCTTCGTCAGCAGCTTCCTTTCTTCTCACGCAGCGTGCTAGCCAAGTGGCGATTTGCAACCTTCCATTTCGCATATTCCGTGCTTGTGCGGGTAAAGCGATTGTATGGACGGTTTCAAAGCGCTTACTGGATTTGCTGGAGATGCTGATGTGCAGAAAATAAAAGATGCCGATTAAAGCTGCTGCCTTAAGAAGCAGGCCCGCTAACATCAGATAAGCAATAATATCATGTGATTCAAAAAGTTCAAGAATGGCCGGTCCCCCCTTTCCGAGGTTTTCTATCTCTATTGTATACGATTCAAAAACAAAAAGGTAACAACAGAAGAAATTTGCATGGATAATATTTTGGCAAAAAAACGGTTACAGCAAAAATCAAGGTTTGAAAGGGGCCCGGGAGATGACAGCGTTTTGGGGAGAAGTAATCGGGACAATGATTTTGATATTGATCGGCTGCGGGGTTGGTGCAGCTATGAATCTGAACAAAACCTTTTCGCAAAACGGCGGTTGGATCGTGACCACATTGGCATGGGGATTAGGGGTGACTCTTGGGATTTATGCGGTCGGTAATTTCAGCGGAGCCCATTTGAATCCGGCTGTCACAATATCCTTTGCCATAATCGGCGATTTTGAGTGGGGAAAAGTGCCTATGTATGTATTTGGACAATTGATAGGGGCAATCGCTGGGGCGGCACTTATCTGGCTTCATTATCTCCCTCATTGGAAGGTAACAGACGATCAGGGGGTAAAGCTTGGCGTCTTTTCCACTAGCCCGGCAATCCCACATACATTCGCCAATTTACTGAGCGAGATGATCGGTACATTCGTACTTATTCTTGGGCTGCTGTTCATCGGAGCTAACCAATTTTCTGAAGGGTTGAATCCGATGGCTGTCGGGCTGCTGATTGTCGCAATCGGCATGTCGCTTGGCGGGACTACCGGATATGCAATCAATCCGGCGAGGGACCTTGGCCCGCGGATTGCCCACTTCATCCTTCCGATTGCGGGAAAGGGAAATTCGAACTGGGGCTATGCCTGGATTCCAATCGCAGGGCCGTTGATGGGAGGGGCGCTTGCGGCGGTATTTTATAAAATGGTTTTTGAAAATCAGGTGGAGACGGCTTATTTTTTCATAATCGGCATCATTTTCACTATCCTTTTAGGCGCTGGATTGTTGGGAAGGAAGCGAGTGCAACATAGAGAAAAGAATATACTCCAGTATAATAAATAATAAAGGCAATTATTAATTTGGCTGTTATTTCTAAGGAGCAGGAGGCAAACTGAATGGAACAGTATATCATGTCGCTTGATCAAGGTACGACTAGCTCGAGGGCCATCCTATTTAATCATGATGGCGAGGCTGTGCATATCGCACAAAAGGAGTTCACACAGCATTTCCCTAAGCCTGGCTGGGTTGAGCATAACGCAAATGAAATATGGGGAAGCATTTTGGCAGTCATTGCGACAGCATTGACGGAAGCGGGTGTCCGCCCTGAACAAATAGCTGGGATCGGGATAACAAACCAGCGGGAAACGACTGTCGTATGGGACAAGAAAACAGGAAAGCCAATCTACAATGCGATTGTATGGCAATCGAGGCAAACAGGGGATATCTGTTCAGAGCTGAAGCAAAAAGGCTATGAACAATTGTTCAGGGAGAAGACAGGGCTTTTGATAGATGCGTATTTTTCCGGAACAAAAGTGAAATGGATCCTTGATCATGTCGAGGGGGCAAGGGAAAAAGCCGAGAATGGAGATCTGCTGTTTGGAACGATGGATACTTGGCTGATTTGGAAGCTGTCCGGAGGGAAGGCGCACGTCACGGACTATTCGAATGCCTCCAGAACATTGATGTATAACATCCATGAGCTTAAGTGGGATGATGAATTATTGGATATCCTCGGTGTGCCTAAGTCCATGCTTCCGGAAGTCAGGCCATCCTCGGAAGTGTACGCTCATACAGACAGCCTTCATTTTTTCGGGAAAGAAATCCCGATTGCCGGAGCTGCCGGCGACCAGCAGGCTGCCTTGTTCGGGCAGGCTTGCTTCGATGATGGAATGGCCAAGAATACGTATGGGACAGGCTGCTTCATGCTGATGAATACAGGCGAAAAAGCAGTGCAATCCAAGCATGGATTGCTGACAACAATTGCCTGGGGGCTTAACGGAAAAGTGGAATATGCCCTTGAAGGAAGCATATTTGTCGCTGGATCGGCCGTCCAATGGATTCGGGACGGGCTGCGGATGCTAAAAGATGCCAAGGATAGCGAAGGGTATGCAGAAAAAGTCAAATCCACGGAAGGGGTGTATTTTGTCCCTGCCTTTGTCGGCCTAGGCACCCCTTATTGGGACAGTGATGTCAGGGGGGCGGTATTCGGCCTGACGAGAGGGACAACGAAAGAACATTTCATCCGCGCTGTACTTGAATCGCTAGCCTATCAGACGAAGGATGTACTGGATGCCATGGAGGCTGATTCCGGCATTTCCCTGAAGACTCTCCGGGTGGATGGAGGGGTCGTGAAAAATGATTTCCTGATGCAATTCCAAAGCGATATGCTTGGCGTCCCGGTGGAGAGGCCCGTTGTCAATGAAACGACTGCCATGGGTGCAGCTTACTTGGCGGGCATAGCGGTTGGCTTTTGGGAAGGGCAGAAGAGCATCCAGGAAAAATGGCAGCTGGATCAGGAATTCAAACCGGTGATGGATGAAAAGGAAAGCGGCAAGCTGTATCAGGGCTGGCAAAAGGCGATTGAGGCAACGATGGTCTTTAAGCCGGAATGAGAGCGGCTGGTCTAAGCCGGCAGCCATTACAGTTTCTCAAAAAGGAAGCGGGATAGATTCCAATAAGCAGCATAAGCTTACGTAGGAGGCGCATAGAATGGCATTTAGCAATTTGGATCGTTCGAATACATTTCAAAGGATGCAGGGCAAGGAGTATGACCTGTTTGTGATCGGCGGGGGAATAACGGGCTGCGGCATCGCATTGGATGCAGCCACAAGGGGCATGTCTGTGTGTGTAGGGGAAATGCAGGACTTCGCTGAAGGTACGTCCAGCCGGTCGACGAAGCTTGTCCACGGGGGACTTCGATATTTGAAGCAGTTGGAAGTGAAACTGGTGGCTGAAGTGGGGAAGGAAAGGGAAATCGTCTATGAGAACGGGCCCCATGTGACAGAACCGGAATGGATGATGCTGCCGTTTTATGAAGGCGGTACTTTCGGGCCGTTTAGCACATCAGTCGGCCTGCGCGTCTATGACTTCCTTGCAGGCGTCAAAAAGGAAGAACGCAGGAGCATGCTGACGAAGGAAGAAGCAGTCAGAAAGGAGCCGCTTATCCGTAGAGAAGGGCTTAAAGGCGGCGGCTATTATGTTGAGTACAGGACAGACGATGCCCGTCTGACGATTGAGGTGGCCAAGAAAGCGGCGGAATACGGAGCCGACCTGCAGAATTATGCCAAGGTGACAGAATTGCTATATGATAATGGCAAAGTCAAAGGTGTGGTCCTACAAGACGTCCTGAGCGGGGAAGAATATCGGATAGCTGCCAGGAAAGTCATCAACGCGACAGGTCCTTGGGTGGATCGATTGCGAGAAATGGATCATTCAAAAGAAGGAAAAATAATGGCGCTGACGAAAGGGGTCCATGTTGTTATTGACCAGGCCCGCCTGCCGTTGAAGCAAGCTGTTTACTTTGATACAGAGGATGGCCGGATGATGTTCGCCATTCCGCGGGCAGGGAAAACATATGTGGGCACCTCCGATACATTTTATGAGGGAGACCCGGAAAAGCCGATGGCGGAAGAAAAAGACCGGCAATATATTATCGACGCGATCAATTATATATTTCCCGAGACCAATATTACTCTGTTTGACATTGAGTCAAGCTGGGCTGGTGTACGTCCGCTGATTCTTGAAGAAGGGAAGGATCCTTCCGAAATTTCCCGAAAGGATGAAATTTGGGTGTCCGGGTCGGGATTGATCACAATAGCCGGAGGCAAGCTTACCGGCTACCGGAAGATGGCGGAGAATGTCGTGGATTTAGTGGCCAGGCAGTTCAAAAAGGAAGGGTATAAACTGTTTGATGCATGCCAGACAAAGGATCTTCCGATTTCCGGCGGGGACATCGGCGGTTCGGGGAATATGGAGGGATTCATCCGGCTGCATGCCGCAAAGGGCAGTGAGTTGGGCTTATCCGAGAAAGCCGCCCGAAATCTGGTATGCATGTATGGATCCAATATCACGAAGCTGTTTGATATCATCCGTCAAAACGAAGACATAATTGAACGGTATGGGTTTGATAAAGATGTATTTGCGAAACTCGAATATGCGATTCAGGAAGAAAAGGTTGCGACTCCGCTTGATTTCTTTTTCAGGCGGACAGGGGCTTTGCTGTTCGATATTATATCGGTCCAAATGTGGAAGGAACGTGTCATTGCCTATATGAAGGATGCGTTTGGCTGGGACGAGAAAACCGAGGAAAGCTATAAGCTCCGTTTGGATAGGGAAATAGAGGAGGCAATGGGCAGGCAGGACAATGCCCAGAATGTGCATTGACGGGTAAGGAGGCTGCAGCTTAGAC
>CAKQBC010000040.1 GCA_934215995.1 uncultured Bacillus sp.
GATGTAGACGTGAAAGGGCTCATTGCCGGGGCGGGGATTGTCGGGCTTGCAGTCGGTTTCGGGGCGCAAAGCCTGGTCAAAGATGTCATTACAGGATTTTTCATCATATTTGAAGATCAATTTGCAGTCGGTGATTATATCCGCATAGGGCAGATTGAAGGAACCGTGCAGATGATCGGCTTGCGAACTACGAAGATTACTGCAGTCACAGGTGAAGTGAATATCATTCCGAATGGGAATATAATGGAAGTCACAAACTTCTCCATAAACAATAGCGTTGCCATTCTCGATATCGGAATTGCTTATGAAGGGAATATTGATAAGGCTGAAAAAGTGATTAACGAAGTTCTGGAAAAGATGCCGGAGAAATACGAAGAAATTGTCGGCACGCCTAAATTTTTAGGGGTCCAGAACCTTGCTCCATCCGAAGTGGTTTTGCGAATTTGGGCTGAGACATTGCCGATGCAGCATTTCTACATTTCGAGGGAACTTCGCCGCGAACTGAAAGAAGCATTGGATGCGAACGGGATTGAAATTCCTTATCCGCGCATGGTAATGTATAATCGAAATGATACGGACGGAAAAGTGCAAGCCTCACGGCAATAATGGAGGTATGGATTGATGGAAACGAAAGAGTTTGGATTAAATGATATTGTGGAAATGAAAAAACCTCATCCATGCGGGGCCAATAAGTGGAAGGTCATTCGCCTTGGCATGGATATCCGCATTAAATGTGAAGGCTGCGGGCACAGTGTCCTGATCCCGAGGAAGGAATTCAGCAGGAAGCTCAAGAAAATCCTTGTGAAGCATGAAGAATAATCATGCTTCTTTATTTTTGGGGTGAATCGGCGCCACTTGTCTTTTCGAACAGTAACTTCTATAATTGGTAGAGGTTTATGATTATGTATATACATTTTATTGGGCTGCCAATTTAATATATTTTTTGCCGGGCTATTCAGGGAATATTGGCCGGCCAATACTTAGAGGAGTGAAGAATCACATGGCTTTAACCGCTGGAATCGTCGGATTGCCGAACGTTGGCAAGTCGACTTTATTTAATGCAATTACCCAAGCAGGTGCTGAATCTGCGAACTATCCATTCTGTACGATCGATCCGAACGTTGGGATTGTTGAAGTTCCTGACCACCGTCTTCAAAAGCTGACTGAACTGGTACAGCCTAAGAAAACGGTGCCTACTACATTTGAATTTACAGACATTGCCGGAATCGTAAAAGGTGCGAGCAAAGGAGAAGGGTTGGGGAATAAATTCTTGTCCCATATCCGCCAGGTGGATGCGATTTGCCAGGTTGTCCGTTGTTTCGAAGACGAAAACATCACGCACGTAGCTGGTAAAGTCGATCCGATTGAAGACATTGAAGTCATCAATCTGGAATTGATTCTGGCTGACCTTGAATCTGTAGACAAACGAATCGCCCGTGTTGCGAAGATGGCCAAACAGAAAGATAAAGAGGCTATGTTCGAACATGATATTTTAGTGCGCCTGAAAGAAGCGTTCGAAAATGAACAGCCAGCCCGTACGGTTGAGTTCACAGAAGAAGAAATGCGCGTCGTGAAAATGATGCACTTGCTGACAATCAAGCCGGTCCTTTACGTTGCTAACGTCAGCGAAGATGATGTTGCAGATCCATCCGGCAACCCGCATGTACAGAAGGTACGTGAATTTGCTGAGAAGGACAACGCAGAAGTAATCGTTGTCTGCGCAAAAATAGAATCGGAGATCGCTGAGCTTGAAGGCGAGGAAAAAGAAATGTTCCTGTCAGAGCTGGGCATCCCTGAGTCTGGGCTTGATCAGCTGATCCGCGCTGCTTACCACCTGCTTGGTTTGGCAACTTACTTCACTGCGGGTGTACAGGAAGTCCGTGCCTGGACATTCATCCAAGGAATGAAAGCCCCTCAATGTGCCGGCATCATTCACTCCGACTTCGAAAGAGGCTTCATCCGTGCAGAAACCGTATCCTACAATGACTTGTTGGCGGGAGGAAGCATGGCAGCTGCCCGTGAAGCTGGAAAGGTACGCCTGGAAGGAAAAGAATATATTGTTCAGGATGGAGATGTTATCCACTTCCGTTTCAATGTATAACCAAAGAACGTATGCATATTCAGTTCTGAAAGCTGGATAATTTGTATAAAGGGGAAAATCAGGCTTTTTCAGCCTGATTCAGACTGTTGACAAACGCTCGCATTCTTCGTTGCTTGCCCGGCTCGACTGACAAACGTTTTCAATCAGTCTGATGTGCAGCTTCAAAGGAAAATGCTTATAATTGAATTTGTCTACACACTGAATCAGGCTTTTTCAGCCTGATTTTTTCATTGATTCGATGCCGTGCATTGCAATAGGCATCATCTTATGCTATACTTTCTATTCGTGAGTAATTAAAATTAATTGCTCCTTGCCCATATATGGGCCGTTTAGTCCAAAAGGAGGTGACAGTGATGAGAAAGTATGAAATTATGTACATCATCCGTCCAAATATCGAGGAAGAAGCTAAAAAAGCTTTGGTTGAGCGTTTCAACACAATCCTAACTGATAATGGTGCGGAAATTACAGAAACAAAAGAATGGGGCAAGCGCCGTCTTGCATACGAAATCAATGACTTCCGCGATGGCTTCTACATGATCCTTAAAGTACAAGCTACAGCAGCGGCAGTTCAAGAATTCGACCGTCTTGCTAAAATCAACGAAGATATCATTCGCCACATGGTGACAAAAGACGAAGCTTAATTATAAATGATTCATAAAAATGCTGCTCAAAATGCCAATGGGACATTTTGAAGAAGGGAGTTGATTCTGATGATGAACCGTGTAGTTCTTGTTGGACGTTTGACGAAAGACCCAGATTTACGCTATACACCTAGTGGAGTGCCGGTGGCAACCTTCACTCTTGCTGTCAATCGGACATTCTCTAACCAGCAAGGCGAACGTGAAGCCGACTTCATTAACTGTGTTGTTTGGCGCAAACCTGCTGAAAACGTGGCTAATTTCCTTAAAAAAGGAAGCTTGGCTGGTGTTGACGGCCGCATCCAGACGCGTAATTACGAGGGTCAGGACGGAAAACGTGTCTATGTCACAGAAGTTGTAGCTGAAAGTGTGCAATTTTTGGAGCCTAAGGGTTCAGGCGGAAGAAATGAAAGTTCGTTTGGAGGCGGCGCTCCAAGAGATGATTACTCATCTTCTTATGGACAAGGCCGTGGCCAAAATCAGAATCAAAACCAGCAGCGGGGCGGAAATTACACTCGTGTAGATGATGATCCATTTGCAAATGGCGGTCAAACAATCGACATTTCAGATGACGATCTTCCGTTCTAATAGAAAATATACAGTAAGGGAGGATATAACCAATGGCAATGGGTGGACGCAGAGGTGGCCGTGCTAAACGTCGTAAAGTGTGCTACTTTACTTCTAACGGCATCACACACATCGATTACAAAGACGTAGATCTTTTGAAAAAATTCGTTTCTGAGCGCGGTAAAATCTTACCACGTCGTGTAACAGGAACAAGCGCTAAATACCAACGTAAATTGACAGTTGCTATCAAACGCGCACGTACTATGGCTTTACTACCATACGTATCTGGTGAGTAATCACTAAAAAAGGCACATGAATTGCTTCATGTGCCTTTTTTATGTCCAAAGGGGAAAAACAAAGCGGTGTATGGCGCTGAAATCAACCTGGATTTATGCAGCGAAGGGGCCTTTGTAAGCTGGAAGCCGTTAGCTGTATCCTTTTCTTGAAGATATTACATATCCCGTCAGAAGTTATGAGGCTCAAAAATATGGTACAATCTTAACGTTGGTCCATTATAAAAGTGAGGCTTTCATCCAGCGTGCAATTACCATCTAAAGTGCTTAACTGGATTAAAATGACAACTACCCCCATCCAAGGCAGTAAGTTTGAAGGAGAAGGGGTATAATAGATACAATACATATTAGACAAAAACTTTCTGAACCAAGCGAAAGGAGAAACAAGGTATTGAATAATGGTAGACGAGTTGCGGAGAGTGGGGTTTTTCTGGGCGTATTCGCCATTCTTCTTTTGATTTCAACATATTTTCCTTTTCTCAGCATCATTGCCACCTTCTTTTTGCCAACCCCTTTTATACTGATTGCCGAGCGAAACAGCAGGGGATGGTCCCTCTTGTTCCTGATGGCTGCCTGCCTGTTGACGATCATCATCAGCAGTATAATGACTTTGCCTTTGACCATCATGTTTGGCTTGATCGGGATTGTGATGGGGTGGTATTTGCAGAAAGACGGAAATAGGCTTCAAATGTATATTTTGGCCAGTCTGATTTGCATTTTTGGGTTTATCTTTACATACGCGGGTTCCATTTTGCTTTTTGATATCGATATTTTCAATGATAGCCTGAATGTGGTGAATGAATCATTGGAGCAGTCTGCGGCTGTCATGGAGGCTATGGGACAAACCGAGCAGGTGGATGCCCTTAAGGAAAACATGGCAAAAACGATGGAAACGCTGCAGCAGCTGCTGCCAAGCCTGTTCATCTTATCCGGCCTATTTGTAACCGGGTTGCTTTTTTTGTTCAATAAACCAATCATTAACCGATTCTGCAAAAATAAGCTGACTATAGGGCCTGTACGCAATATTCAGTTGCCGAAAAGCCTTTTGTGGTACTATCTGCTGACCATGATCATCAGTTTGTTCGTTACAGTGGATGCGGATCATTTTCTTTTTACGGCGATTCTCAATATTATGTTCTGCCTGCAATTTTTTATGCTTTTGCAGGGGATATCCTTCATGTTCTTTTTCAGCCATGCGAAAAAATGGCATAAAGCTGTTCCAGTTACAATTGTCGTGCTCTCTTTTATATTGCCTCCTGTATCACCGATTATCAGGATACTGGGTATAATAGATTTAGGCTTTAATCTGAGGGAGAGAATTGGTTCAGCATAACGGTGCTGGCTTTTGAAAATAGAAGCTTTTAGGAGCTGAAGAAATGTTGTCTAACGTAATTAGTAAATCCATACGGTATCCGATATATGGAATGGTTGCAATTATATGCGTCCTGCTAATCGTCATTGCCTATTACCGGTGGTGGGTTGCCTTACTCATCCTGCCGATTGTGATAGGGCTTATGTTTATTGCGATTAAATTGGAAATGATCAATAAGAAGGAAGTGGAGATGTATATCTCCTCCCTTTCTTCACGGCTGAAAAAAGTCGGGGAAGAAGCACTCCTTGAGATGCCGATTGGGATTGTTCTTTTGAATGACGATTTGGTTGTCGAATGGGCGAATCCCTATATATCATCATTTTTCAATGAAGATACCCTTGTCGGGCTGTCCTTATATGATTTCGCGGATACCCTGGTCCCAATCGTCAGGCAGGAAATGAATGCCGAAGTGCTGACGATCCATGATAAAAAGTTCCGTGTCATCCACAAAGCGGAGGAACGCCTCCTCTACTTCTTCGATATAACGGAACAGATTGAAATTGAAAAGATGTATGAAGAGGAAAGAACGGTCATTGCTATCATTTACCTCGATAATTATGACGAGCTGACACAAGCTATGGATGACAAAAGAAGAAGCAGCCTGAACAGCCTGGTTACATCACTCCTGGATAAGTGGGCTAAACAGAACGGCGTTTTCCTAAAAAGGACATCTTCCGACCGGTTTATCGCAATTTTTAATGAATCCATCCTGCGGAAGCTGGAAGCGTCGAAGTTTAGTATATTAGATGAAATCCGTGAAACGACAGCCAAAGAGCATGTTGCACTGACATTAAGCATCGGTGTAGGATGCGGCGAATTATCGCTGCCCGAACTGGGTTTGGTCGCACAATCGAGCCTTGATTTGGCATTGGGGCGCGGAGGAGACCAGGTTGCCATTAAGCTGCCGAACGGTAAAGCGCAGTTTTATGGCGGCAAAACAAACCCTGTCGAAAAAAGAACGAGGGTACGGGCGCGCGTCATTTCCCATGCATTGAAGGATCTGATCATAGACAGCGACAAGGTCATCGTCATGGGGCATAAGTTCCCTGATATGGACGCAATCGGATCGGCTATCGGAATATCGAAAGTGGCCAATATGAATGAGAGGGAGTCCTATATAGCCGTAAACCACGATGAATTTGACACGGGCGTCAGGCGGCTTATGGAAGAAATCAGAGAAAAGCCGGACCTATACGGAAGGTTCATTTCGCCTGAAGATGCTTATGAAATCAGCACGGAGGATACTCTTTTAGTGATTGTCGACACCCATAAGCCTTCAATGGTCATAGATGAAAAGCTGCTTAAAATAATGGACCGTGTCGTTGTGATCGACCATCACAGGAGGGGCGAAGAGTTCATCAATAAAGCGCTGCTCGTCTATATGGAGCCATATGCATCATCAACTGCGGAGCTCGTGACTGAGCTATTGGAATACCAGGAAAAGAAAAATATCGACATGCTTGAGGCAACTGCTTTATTAGCTGGTATAATTGTTGATACAAAGAGTTTTACCTTACGGACAGGATCAAGGACCTTCGATGCTGCTTCCTATTTAAGAAGCCACGGGGCGGATACAGTGCTCGTTCAAAAGTTCCTGAAGGAAAGCCTGGATGTTTACCTGAAAAGAGCAAAGCTGATTGAGAGCTTTTCTATGTACGGCGAAGGGATTATCATTGCCCAAGGCAAGCAGGACCAAATCAATGAGCAGGTTCTGATTGCCCAGGCTGCAGATACATTATTGACGATGGACGGCATTGAAGCATCATTTGTCGTTTCTTTAAGGGATGAAGACCTTGTCAGCATCAGTGCGCGGTCTCTTGGGAAAGTCAACGTGCAGCTTATTATGGAAGGCCTGAACGGAGGCGGACACTTGACCAATGCAGCAACCCAATTAGAAGGCGTCACGGTTGAGGAAGCCGTTGCACTTCTTAAGCAGATGATCGACAAGTATGAAGAAGGAGGAAATGGAAGATGAAAGTAATTTTCTTAAAAGACGTTAAAGGAAAAGGGAAAAAAGGAGAAGTAAAGAATGTTTCAGACGGATATGCACACAACTTCCTTCTGAAGCAGGAACTTGCGGTTGAAGCGACTCCGGCAAACATGAAAAAACTAGAGGCACAAAAAAATAAAATGAATCAATTGGCGGCTGAAGAGCTGCAGCAGGCAAAAGAGCTGAAGGATACAATTGAAAAAATCACGGTTGAAATCGAGGCGAAAGCGGGAGAAGGCGGCCGCTTATTCGGATCGATCACGACGAAGCAAATCGCAGAAGCGCTGCAAAAATCAAACGGCATCAAAATCGATAAGCGTAAAATGGAGCTTCCTGAAGGAATCAGAGCCCTTGGCTACACAAAAGTGCCGGTAAAGCTTCACCATGAAGTGCAGGCTACTTTGAACGTTCATGTAAAAGAAGCTAAGTAAGCAATAATTTAACATGTACTACTCATCCTGTTAGCTGTAAAATAGGGATGCGGATATAAATAGGTAAGGCAAGTCGATGCCTTTTTAAAGATATAGATCAAATGGACGGCTCCCGATATACTGTTCTAGGATGGTTAAGGGGCCGTTTTATGTATGCGGGCAAGGATACCATCCTGCCGATAGGAGGTAAGAAAGAATGAATGAAGTTTTTCAGAATCAAATACCGCCACAAAATATAGAAGCGGAACAAGCCGTATTGGGCGCTATCTTCTTACAGCCGTCGTCTCTCATTGTTGCCTCTGAGCTCTTGATTCCTGAAGACTTCTACCGTCTTTCCCATCAAAAGATTTACGAAGTGATGCTGCGCCTGAATGATCAGGGGAAAGCGGTCGACCTGATCACGGTGACAGAGGAATTGGCAGCGACGAAAAACCTGGAGGATGTCGGCGGTGTATCATATTTAAGTGAACTCGCAGATTCTGCGCCTACAGCGGCAAATATAGAATACTATTCTAAGATTGTCGAAGAGAAGTCGCTTCTGCGCCGTACAATCCGCGTAGCCACAAAAATTGTGCAGGATGGGTACAGCCGGGAAGATGAGGTTGAAGCCTATATTGGCGAAGCCGAAAAAACCATCATGGAAGTGGCACAGCGGAAAAATGCGGGTGCCTTCCAAAACATAAAAGATGTCCTTGTTAAGGCGTATGATAACATTGAAGAACTGACAAAGCGCACCGAGGATATTACGGGCATCCCGACCGGATTCGTGGAGCTTGACCGGATGACAGCCGGTTTTCAGCGAAACGACCTTATAATCGTTGCGGCCCGTCCTTCAGTGGGTAAAACCGCATTCGCTTTGAATATTGCCCAAAACGTGGCTACGAAAACGGATGAGAATGTCGCCATCTTCAGTCTTGAGATGGGAGCGGAGCAGCTTGTCATGCGTATGCTCTGTGCGGAAGGGAACATCAATGCCCAGAATCTTCGTACGGGCTCATTGACGGATGAGGATTGGCGCAAGCTTACGATGGCGATGGGAAGCCTCTCCAATGCCGGTATTTACATCGATGACACGCCGGGTGTCCGAATAGGCGATATACGTTCCAAGTGCCGCCGTTTAAAGCAGGAAAGCGGACTCGGCATGATTTTGATCGACTACCTTCAACTGATCCAGGGGAATGGCCGTTCAGGCGAGAACCGCCAGCAGGAGGTTTCGGAAATTTCCCGTTCCCTGAAAGCATTGGCGCGTGAACTTCAGGTTCCAGTTATCGCCCTGTCGCAGCTCTCCCGTGGCGTTGAGCAGCGTCAGGACAAACGTCCGATGATGTCTGATATCAGGGAATCCGGTAGTATCGAGCAAGATGCCGATATCGTTGCTTTCCTGTACCGTGATGATTACTATGACAAAGAATCGGAGAATAAGAACATCATAGAAATCATCATAGCCAAGCAAAGGAATGGCCCGGTCGGCACCGTTTCTTTAGCTTTTGTGAAGGAATTCAATAAATTCGTCAATCTAGAGAACAGATTTGATGATTCTCATGTGCCCCCAGGGGCTTAAGCAGCAAAAAGAGGCAAGCTGAACTAGTTCAGCTTGCCTCTTTTTTATGTCGGGCTTTTTTTATGAGTATAGACGATCCCTGCGTGTTCGGAAGGGTCGGAGATGGCCAGGAGCTCGCTCACGGTTACAAAGCGGTACCCTTTTTCCGTCAGCTCCCGCACGACAGTCTCTACGGCTTCGGCACTCGTTTTATGGATATCATGCATTAAGATGATGCTGCCGTTTTGTGTGTTGGCCTTTACGATTTCAGTAATGCTGTAGGGATTTTTTGTTTTCCAGTCAAGCGTATCGACAGACCAATTGATGATTGGGAGAGTGATGCAATCCTTCAGCAGCTGGTTATAGGCACCGTATGGGGGCCTCAGTGTTTTAGGAGAGTCGCCAGTGATGGAAACAATGGCATCGATGGTCTGATTGATCTCATTCGAAATTTCTGCAGCTGTCAGTTTCGTCAAAAGAGGGTGGGACCATGTATGCACACCGATTTCATGGCCTGCATCATATGCAGCCTTTACAACCTCAGGATACAACTCAACCCGTTGCCCGATTACATAGAATGTTGCCTTGGCATCATATTTCGCCAGCGTCTCCAGGATGTCCGGCGTATTTTCCGGATGGGGCCCGTCATCAAAGGTTAGTGCAACATAAAGCCCATCCGTGTCCTGCTGATTGTTTTCCCCATCCGTACCATTTTGCTGGTATTCAATGGTTGGATAGAGCATGATTCCCATAGCCGTCAAAAAAGAGTCAGGGAGTACGCCCCTCAGCTCTTCATAAGGGACTGAGACAGCGTCAGCTGGTTCACGATCTGTATCGGTATGATGCCGGGACGGATGAAAAGACATGGAATCCTTAGAAAGAAGGAAGCTCTGGTTTTCAGGAGCTTCAATTTCTGCAATCAGCAATTCCTGTACGGATTGCTCCACATTTTTCTCATTCAATATTTTTTTGATTGTGCCGTCCAGTTTCTGCATGGTTGTTTCTCTCACCAAATCCCCCAGTGAAAGGCGTTTTTGCTCCTGAAGGTCAAAACACATATATACGTTTTCTGCTTTGTCTGCAGACGGTTCAGTGGCTGTAAGATGAAGTGAAAGATAAGAATCTGTTTTGCATGTAATCGTATAGTCAACGAGGAGTTCTGAAAAACGATCAGTTCTGCCTGAATCTTGAATGAAATCATCCTTTATGCCAGAGATATAATCAGATATGTATTTGTTTATATCCTCGTATTCAGTGCATGGATATGTAAGAGAGAGGGAGTATAGGCGTGTGCTTTCTTTCTCTGTTTTCATAATTATATCCGAATACATTTCATCAACTTGTTGAGTGAAACTGGTTTCTCTATCCGAGCAAGAACTCAGTAGGAAAATCAAAATAATAAGAAGGAATAAGTGCTTTTTGTTCATGGGTGAAAGGCCTCCGAAGACATGTATAATAATATAATATTATACTAGAATAACAAGGGATGGTTTACTCCTTTTTTTTGTATATAAAACAATAAATATACGAACGAATATATTGTGGTATATTAGTAATGTTCGGTTTTTCGTTGACTGAAAAAGGTAAAAATGATAAAATAAGCGTGTTTGAAGAGAATCTGAAATGTGAACGAACTCTTGGAGGTGCAAGGAAAAATGTCATCAGTAGTAGTCGTCGGAACACAATGGGGAGACGAAGGTAAAGGGAAGATTACAGATTTCTTATCGGAAAATGCGGAAGCGATCGCGCGATACCAAGGCGGCAATAATGCGGGCCACACAATTAAGTTTAATGGCCAGACATATAAACTGCATCTTATCCCATCGGGTATTTTTTATAGTGAAAAAATCTGCGTGATCGGCAACGGGATGGTAGTCGATCCGAAGGCGCTCGTCAAGGAGCTTGCTTATTTGCATGAACATGGCGTATCCACTGATAACCTGCGCATCAGCAACCGGGCGCATGTCATCCTTCCTTATCATCTGAAACTGGATGAGGTGGAAGAAGAACGCAAGGGAGCTAATAAAATAGGGACTACGAAAAAAGGGATCGGCCCGGCATATATGGACAAGGCTGCCCGTATCGGCATCCGTATGGCCGATTTGCTGGACCGTGAAATATTTGAAGAAAAACTTTCCCACAATTTACAGGAAAAAAACCGTTTGCTTGAGAAGTTTTATGAAACAGAAGGCTTTACAATAGATGAGATACTCGACGAGTATTATGAATACGGCCAACAAGTGAAGAAGTATGTGTGCGATACTTCTGTCGTGCTGAATGATGCGATTGATGAAGGACGCCGCGTATTATTTGAAGGCGCACAAGGTGTAATGCTTGATATAGACCAGGGCACATACCCATTCGTCACTTCCTCCAATCCCGTAGCTGGAGGGGTAACAATCGGATCAGGTGTTGGCCCTTCCAAAATTAACCATGTAGTCGGGGTTTGTAAGGCATATACAACCCGGGTGGGCGATGGGCCATTCCCAACAGAGCTCGATAATGAAATCGGCCATCAAATACGCGAAGTCGGACGGGAATACGGCACAACAACAGGGCGTCCGCGCCGTGTAGGCTGGTTCGATTCTGTAGTAGTGCGCCATGCCCGCCGCGTGAGTGGCATTACCGACCTGTCATTAAATTCAATCGATGTTCTGACAGGGATTGAGAAACTGAAAATATGCGTCGCATACCGCCACAAAGGGGAAATCATTGAGGAATTTCCGGCGAGCCTGAAGGTCTTGTCTGAATGTGAGCCTGTATATGAAGAACTGGCTGGATGGACGGAAGACATAACAGGATGCAAATCATTGAGCGACCTGCCTGAAAATGCCCGCCATTATATAGAAAGAGTATCTCAATTAACAGGCATTCCTTTATCGATTTTCTCAGTGGGGCCTGACCGCAAGCAAACGAATGTGGTCAACAATCCTTGGAGACTAAGCTGATCTATTTCAAAGCCTTTCCTAAAAATAGGAAAGGCTTTTTTTATTTAATCGCTATTTTTTAAAAAGATGGGTATATATAGTAAATAAAAACAGGGGTGAACAGGGAGGCGCAGTATGCTGAGAATTATTTCTTGGGAAATTATTTTAGGAAAAGATAACAAATGCATGAGAGTTGAAAGATGAGAAAAGACGTGGAGTGATTGCTTGTTAAAAATGCAGATAATTCATAATAATCTTTTTAATATTTTTTTAGAAAAACATATTGCAAAGGTATTTTTACCGTGATATTATTATCAACGTTGCTGATAAAACGCAATGAGCCATTAGCTCAGTTGGTAGAGCATCTGACTTTTAATCAGAGGGTCGAAGGTTCGAGTCCTTCATGGCTCAC
>CAKQBC010000041.1 GCA_934215995.1 uncultured Bacillus sp.
GAACGGCTTCGGCCTGCGGTTTTTCAACGGGATCGGAATTCTGATGATTACGTCCCTTAAGGCCTTGTATGAAAACGGGATGAAAGGCCACATATAAGGGATGACCAGCGATTTCATGCTGACAAGCATCAGCAGGTGGGCAGTCGTCCCGATCACCAGCCCCGGCAACCCAAAGATTGCTGTAGCCAAAAGCAGGACAAGGCGGACAATCCGGTTTGCCAGGCTCAATTCATAGCTCGGCGTGGCAAATGTCCCTATGGCTGCAACGGATAAATAAAGAATTACTTCATTCGAAAACAGCCCGACCTCGACTGCCACTCCGCCAATCATCAATGCTGCCACGAGCCCAAGGGCTGTCGCCAACGAAGAAGGCGTATGGATGGCGGCCATCCTGAGCATATCCAAGCCGACTTCTATAATGAGGAACTGGATGATCAAGGGGATAACCCCATAGTCGGACGGGCCTACAAAGGATAACGATGCCGGGAGATACGCCGGATTCATGGCAAAAAAATACCAGAGCGGCAATATGAAAATCGATGCCCATACTCCCAAGTACCTTACGAGCCTTAGATAAGCGCCTACGACCGGCTTGTTTCTGTATTCTTCCGCATGCTGCAGGTGATGCCAAAAGGTAGCTGGGGCAATCAGCGCACTCGGTGTCCCGTCCACGTAAACTATGACGTGCCCCTCATAAAGATGGACTGCTGCTGTATCCGGCCTTTCTGTATATCTCAAAACAGGGTACGGATTCCAATAATCCCCCGTAATGAATTCATCGACTGTCTTTTCCCCCATCGGCAAACCGTCCGTGTCTATGTCGCTGAGCGACTTCTTGATCTCATCGACGAATTGGGGATTAACCACATCTTCAATATAACTGATGACGATATCTGTCTTTGAACGCCGCCCGACGGACATGTACTCCATCCTCAGCGTGCGGTCGCGCACCCTTCTGCGGGTCAGGGCTGTGTTGAACACAATCGTTTCCACGAAACCGTCCCTTGCTCCCCTGACAACCCGTTCCATATCAGGTTCCTGCGGTCCCCTGACAGGGTAAGTCCGGGCGTCTATCACGATGGCATCGCGCATGCCATCCACGACAAGCACTGTCGGTCCCGCCAGGACGCTTTCCACCAGCTTATCAAGATCATTCTGGGCTTCGACCTCAACATACGGGATATATGTCTTCAATAATTTTTCCAAAGGATCGGGTTCAAGGTCCTCCGCCTTCAATTCCAGCAGAATCTTCATCAGATAGTGCAGGATGTCATCCTTCACAAAGCCATCTATGAAAAATAAAGCCATTTTCCTTCCGGCATAAATGACGTCCAGCCTGATTACATCAAAGCTTTTGTCGACACCCAACGCCTGGTTCAAATAAGCAACATTATCCTCAATATTGTCTTTCACTGTGCGTTTCTCAGTTTCCATTGTCTGGCCCCCTTCACTATACATACAATTTTGGACAACAAAAGAGGGAAGCATACATCAGTATGCTTCCCTCAGCGGCACGCCAAGTGCCCGTTTGTAGCAGAAGGGATATCCCGGAACCTGCATGTCCGGGCTATCCGCCTGTCATCGATTTGCTTTTTTCCAATTTACAATATCTTCTTTCGCCTGCTGATAGATCTCTTCGCCCGGATTGATTTCCAGCGCTTGATCGACATGCTCCTCAGCCTTGTCGACGTCTCCCTTTTCCAAATATAGACTCGCCAGGTTAATATGCGCTTCGTGCTTTTCCGGGTTCAATTCAATGGCCTTCAGAAAACTTTCCTCCGCCTGCTGATCATTCCCCTGGTATTCACTGGCAACGCCAAGCAGGAGATACGTATCATCGGAAGCAATATCGTTTTCAACATACGTTTTCAGAACCGCTTCCGCTTTGGCGTATTCTTCATTCACTACATATTCATAAGCCAACGAATGCTCTTGTTCCATTGATGCTTGTTTATCGAACCCGTATTTCAACAGTCCGGCCGTGCCGGCAAGCAGAACCGCTGCCGCCAGCAGCCCTTTCAATGGCTTATAATTTTTAGGCAGCCCGACTGCAGCAGCAGCGATAAAGCCGCCGATCAATCCTCCGATGTGTCCGGCATTGTCCACTCCGGGTACCGTAAAGCCGAAAACAAGGTTAATGAGAAGGAGAGCGATAATATTCATCCCCATTGTCCTTAAGAATAATTTCGGATGCCTTATGCCGAAATACAGCAGCGCTCCCAGACAGCCAAAGATGGCGCCGCTTGCTCCGGCAGCCACGGCCGGACTGAAAATGAAACTGAAAAGCACACCGGCAAAGCCGGCAAACAGATAAATGAACATAAAGCGGACACTGCCGAAGATTTTCTCCACTTCAGCCCCCACAAACAGCAGAGCCGCCGAGTTCATCAATAAATGGAGAAATCCGATATGGACGAAAACAGGGGTAATAAAACGCCACCACTCCCCGTCCAGGATTCCTGGGTTGAACTTCGCCCCAAACTCAACAAGAGTCATTGTATTCTCGCTGCTCCCCGAGAGCTCCATCAAAAGGAATATGACAATCTGGATAGCCAAAAACACCTTTGTCAGAATCACTTTGCCGTGCTGGAATATCTTCTGTTCTTCCTGCCTCTTTCGGACACCGTTTTGTATCGCCGCCTCCTTATGGAAGCTCGCATCACCCTCTGACGGTTCAGATGAAAAATCCAGTCCGGAAACGGAAGTGCCGAGCCTTTGGTCGAGTTCTTCCAGACCGGCAATGGCATTCTCTGAATCCATCAGCAAAGAATCTATCTTCATTTTTTTTTGCACGATCGGCTTATCAATATACATGTCATATGCATCAACCGGCTTATATAATGATAAGTAGACGTTCAATACGGAAATCGGCTTCTTGAACAAATGCTTCCGGATGTTTTCCGCATTATTTACAGTGCGGGTCAGATCTTTTTTTATCGTATTTGCCCAATCGAAGTCATGCCTCATTAGCCGCAATACGTTATACTTGCGGTTCCCGTCCTGTTCGAGCCACACTTCTTTATGGTCTTCAGACATCGTAATGATCGTAAAGCCTTGATCCTTGGTCAACGAATCTATCACTTTCCAAAATATATAGTCCTCTCTAATTCCCACTCTATTCCCTACCTTCAATGAATGCACTCGTATATGCGCTGGTTGCTTCCCCCTTAACAAGGAGGCACAGGATCAAACCTGTAAAAGGCTGTTATCCCTGCTATCAAACCTGCTTCATCCGCATTAGACTGGCTGCAGAATTTTACAAGAAAAGCATATGCGCATTGCTGCGGCCAGAAAGCCGGCAATGCATTCGCTTTTCACAACAGGCCTTTATTTAATGATAGCAAATAATCAAACACATATGACATAATATCGCAAGAAAAACGAGAATGGAAGCACTTGCACAGGAAAACAAGGCACCAAGCCTGTTCTTTCTAAAACACAAAATCATAGGCGGATGGCCAAATTCACCATCACTTCCCATCCCTATCGCACCCGGGGCCTTACAGCCTATAAGCACTTGCTCGCTTATAAAAGACGGCAAAATAAAAAATCCGGCTTGATAGCCGGATTACCCGAATCATAGACGGAATAAACGCTGCAATGCATAAATCCCTGCAGGGGAAACCCCCATATATTCCCCTGCCGCCAGATCTCGGATGAAGTCAACATCGAGAAACCGGTTCATTATTTTGTAGCGGTATTTGTATGCCAACAGAGCCAATAGCACGATTACTAATTTCTTCATAAAAAAATCCCTCCTGTTGGTAGTGTTCAACAAGGAGGGATTTTTATGTCAGGCTGTCCGATTAATATTGTAAAAATTACAATACAGGAGCCATTGTTTCTTTCAATACTTTTACAGAGTGTGCGAATTGAGCTTTTTCTTTTTCGTTAAGCTCAAGCTCAACAACTTCTCTCACACCTTGGCGGTTAACTACGCAAGGTACACCGATGTAGATGTCTTCGTGGCCGTATTCGCCTTCAAGTAAAGTAGAAACAGTCAGGATGCTGTTTTCATCTTGAAGGATTGCTTTTGTGATACGTGTAAGGCCCATACCAATTCCGTAGTATGTAGCGCCTTTGCGCTCGATGATGTGGTAAGCAGCGTCACGTACGTTAACAAACATTTCATCAAGATCTTCTTGTTTGTAGTTATCTTTTGTTTCCAATGCTTTAGCAAGCGGTTTTGCACCAAGGTTAACGTGGCTGTAAACTGGAAGTTCTGTATCGCCGTGCTCACCGATGATGTAAGCGTGAACGTTGCGTGTATCTACATCGAAGTAGTTTCCTAGCTCGTAACGGAAACGTGCAGTATCAAGGATTGTACCAGAACCGATTACGCGCTCTTTTGGAAGTCCAGAGAATTTCCATGTAGCATAAGTAAGGATATCTACTGGGTTTGCAGCTACTAAGAAGATACCGTCGAATCCGCTTTCCATGATTTGGCTGATGATGCCGCGGAAGATGTTTGTGTTTTTCTCAACAAGGTCAAGGCGTGTTTCACCTGGTTTTTGGTTGGCCCCAGCAGTCAATACTACGATGTCTGCAGTTTTGCAGTCTGCATAAGAACCTTTCCAGATTTTTGTTGTGTGAGGTGCGAATGGAAGGCCGTGCCTTAAGTCCATTGCTTCCCCTTCTGCTTTTTTCTCGTTAAGGTCAACCAATACGAACTCTTCACAGATACCTTGGTTAAGCATTGAGTAAGCATAGCTGCTTCCTACAAATCCAGTTCCGACAAGAACTACTCGATTTACTTTGTTTGTTTTCATTCAATAAACTTCCTTTCAAACTTTACTCGGAAAAATGATGCGGATCGCATATTTCCCCTTATTGCCCTATAAACAGTACAGGATAGCAGTTCCTATAACTGTTGCAGACAATATTGAAACCATATTGACTCCATCATTAGTAAGCCAGGCAAGCCCGTTGTACAGTACAGTTTCCTGACCGCAATGCAGCCTCTTTTCCGTTGCAATCCCGCAGCTTGCGCATCGGCGCTTCGCTTGCAGGACCGCCCCCAAAACGGTATCAGCCAGGCAGCCCGCAAAACCGCAGGCGGCAATATATCCTATCAGAAAGGCCGATGGGAGCGAAAAAAGGACATAGCCGCAGGCGGCAATCAGCAGTGAGCCTGACAATGCCGCCGCCGTTCCTAAACCGCTAATCGCTCCCGATGTTCCTCTTCTGACCTGTTTCATGGTCACTATATGATAAGGATCACGTTTGCTTAAGACCCCGATTTCAGAAGCCCACGTATCCGAGTTGGATGCCGCGACAGAAATCAAAAACGCGATTTGCCACAAATCATTCCCCGTAAGGTAAAAGAGTACAGATGACAGGCAGGCTACAGAGCCATTAGCTGCCACTTGGACCCAATCCCTTCTGGAGCCCTTCTCGTGGATATCCTCTAATTCCTTCTTTTTCTGTTTCTTATAACCAGACCACATACTGGATGTGGCAAAGAAAACCCCAAGGATCAGCAGCCCTCTCCAGCCAAAGCCAATCGACACCAGGCATCCTGTTACGAACGTGGCTATTGCTCCGGATTTGGAAAGAGACTTATCTGCATATCCTGCAATGCTGACTACTAATATTACGACAATATATAGGCTACCTATCATTATAAATTCCCCTCACGCTTTTTGGCATAACCAATTTTTGGACCGGTACATCAAATTTTTCCACCATAACCCTTAAAACTAGCTGTTCTTCGAAAAGTACCGACACAGTTTTGCCACAAAATGTCCGCAAATAACGATCAAAGTATCCACCGCCGTATCCAATCCGGTATCCCTGATGGTCAAAAATGACACCTGGAACGACCATCAAATCGATATCATCTGATTGCGCAGGGGATGTCATCTCCACAATCGGTTCTTTAAGATCCATATAGGCCTGTTCCAATTGGCCCCAATCCTCTATGAAGCGAAATTCCATCGTCCTGTCCAAGGGATTGCATTTCGGCACCGCAACCCGCTTCCCCTCGGCCCACGCCCTTTCAATGATGCCATGGGTATCCAGTTCTTTTCCGCGTGATACAGTGATTCCTATGACAGCAGAGGAAATCCATTCGGGCGTCCTGTATAATTCCATTGCAGCCGCTTCGCTTTTTTGCCTATGCTGATCTTCAGGCATGTGATGAAGCCTGGCCAGCATTTCTTTTCTCTGTTCTTTTTTTTCCTGTGCCACTTCTGTTCAACTCCCCGTTTTCCGTTCCTGTTCCCTCATTATAATATGCCGGGGTGGCCGGCGCCTCTTTCTTTATACAGCAATAATTGCGGCTCGGTGAACTGCATGCCGTTCGGCCTTATAAAAAAACCTATTTTCAGGAAAAAATAGATGTTTTTATAGGGTAAACAAATAAACATCAACAAAATATCATCATTTTTTGTTAAAATACCATCCTGAAGGTTAAAGTATATGTACTTACTGCCCTCATTTGAAAATAAAAGTAAAAAGAAGGGAGAAACCCGATGCTAAACAAAATTATTCTGTCCCAACTGGAACAATGGGTTGAAGAAAACCGTTCCCATACAATACTTGGCGAGCCTGCACAATATATCCCTGCACTTGCCAAACAGGACCCTGACCAACTGGGCATATGCATTATGGACCATCTTGGCGACTCCTATTGCGCAGGTGATACAGATGTATCGTTCACCTTACAGAGCATCTCCAAAATCCTGGCTTTCATCGCTGTCTGCCACCATCACGGAATTGAATACGTACTGGACCGGGTCGATGTCGAACCGACAGGAGAGGCATTCAATTCCATCATCCCATTCGAGATACACCGCCCTGGAAAACCATTCAACCCTTTGATCAACGCAGGCGCCATCAGAGTGTCTTCCATGCTGCCCGGTGAGACAATAAAGGAGAAATACACTTATTTTATTGATTTCCTGGAAAAGTTCATTGATAAGAAGCTGGAATTGGACGAGGAAGTTTATGAATCAGAATGGAAAACAGCCCATCGCAACAGGGCGCTTGCCTATTATCTGAAGGAATCCAATCAGTTGGACCTTGAGGTTGAAGAAGCGCTTGAAATATATTTAAGGCAATGTTCCGTAAACATCACTTTGATCGATTTGGCTAAAATCGGCCTGATCATCGCCTATGATGGATATGATCCGGTGAACAAAAAGCAGATCTTCTCGAAAGAGATCGCAAGGATTGCGAAAGTTCTTATGGTCACGTGCGGCATGTATAACTCATCCGGCAAATTTGCCGCTTATGTAGGTGTGCCTGCCAAAAGCGGAGTTTCGGGTGGCATCATGGCATCCGTCCCTCAAAAGTGGCATTCGGAGGAAGAAAGTTTCCGTAACGGAGCGGGAATTGCCGTCTTTTCCCCATCAATCGACGTCAGCGGAAACAGTGCAGCGGGCACAATGCTTTTGAAGCATATATCAAAAGAATGGGACTTCAGCATTTTCTGATCCCTCCATCTTCAGGGATTGGGCTTGCTCCTTAACATAAAAATGAGCACAAAAAAACAACAGGAAAAAATCCTGTTGTTTATTTTGTTTCACGGTGCAATGTTGCACGTTTTTCTCTTGAGCAATATTTTTTAAGCTCAAGACGGTCTGGGTTGTTACGTTTATTCTTTTTAGAAATATAGTTACGGTCTCCACACTCAGTGCAAGCTAACGTAATATTTACACGCATTTAATTTCCCTCCAAACATCATGTCATCTTCACATAGGACTTTTCTATAATATCACTTTTCATTTGGAAATGCTAGTATGTTTTCATGCAAACTTCCCGGCCTTTTCCGGCAGGCTTAAAACGGGATTTTTCGTTCGCCCTATTGAATGAAGCTATCCACTTTCTCCCTTTTCAAAGCTTGTACAGCTTCTTCCGATACGGAGTGGAACGTCCAGATTGTCCCATCAGATGATTCCTTCGGCTCCAAAACTGTCTCAAGGGTAAATATACTGGTAATATTCCCCTGGCCAAGCCATTTCATGGGCAAAGAACCTTTTTTCATATCCTCCACAAGATTCCTCGTGCTATATGAATGATTCTCCTGTATAGAATATTGAACCATCCCCTTATTGCCGAGCAAGCCTCCCAAGACGGAAACGCAATCATCCGAGAAACTTACAATCGCATTTTCATTCGGGCTATAGAACGAAGTTGAATGTTTCGTGAAAATATTCCTGTATTGGACTACCACTTTTACTTTCCATTGCCGATCGGTATTATTCATCGCACTGAATTTAATCATTTCATAATCCTTGGTGCTGTTCATGCTCGTTACGGTAAGGCCGCATTCGTAATGTTCAGCAAGGTCCTGGCTGGTAGGGTAGATCCATAGGATTTCATCCCCCACCCACATACCGAGCCTTAGCGGCCCTGCCAAAAGCCTGGCCAATAAAGTATTCGAATCGCAATCTTTCTTCCTATTGTGTTCAGCTGAAGCAAAACGGTACATACATTTCACACTCCTGTCGTGGTATAGGTAAGCCCCCAGATGGCCCTTTTATATAAAAAAACCTCTTACTGTATTTATAAAGTTTGGCTTTGTTTCATCCTTATGCCTGCTTGAGGGTCAGATTCCAGCCGCAGCTGCGGACAAAAGCTAAGGCCTCAAGGCAAAAACGCAACAAAACCAAATTTAATTTCAATATCAATATAATGGTAACATCTTACATAATATGTAACAATAAACGCAAATTGTCGATAAATGTTGACCCAAATAAACTCAAGAATTGTCAGGACATCGAGTTTAATATTTGTTCAGTAAAATTTTTTTACTCCTTTGTTTCTACAATGATTGACATTTTCCAATCGGTATATCTCAAATTATGCGGTAATTATTCCGATTTTTAAGCCATTTCTGAACGCACGCCAAAAATTTTGTGTATGATGGAAGTAAACATAATTTTCAAGAGGGGTGAAAATATGGAAACGACCATCATAATACTATTAATCCTATCAATCCTTTTGCTGGCCCTCTCTTTTTCTGCTCCGGACCGGATAACCGCCCTCGAAAAAAACGTTGAGAAATTGACTATGCAGCAAGTGCAGGAAACGTATTTGCTTAAACAGAGGATCCGGGTTTTAGAAGAGGAGCTTTTACTTAACATACCAGAGGAATACGAAGAGCCTCCACTGCAGCCAAATGCCGCAGATGCTCCGATAAAGGCCAATGAGATCCTGAAAAGCCAGGTCCTCAGCCTCCATCGGCAAGGCTATAGCATAGATGAAATTTCCGAACGCTCGGTGTTGGATAAGATGGAGATATCAAACATTCTGTTGCAAAGCGGGCAGACAGAACTTAAACGCTGATCTAATGCAGGAAAAAGGCGGATCGAATTGCGATCCGCCTTCCTTGCGCTTATTTTAGCCCTCATTATCAGATGAAGAACCTTCTTTATTTGCCTGGCCGCTCCTTTTTTCCTTAAGCTCGAAGTATTTATCCATAACCTCTTTGCCGATTTCCTTGCTCATATTATGGTTGTTTCCGCGTTGATAAGCCCATGGCACAACGACGGACATTGCAATTTCAGGATTTTCGAACGGGGCATAGCCGACTAATGTCGTGTTGATTGTTTCAGCATTCTTGTAATTTTTGTTCGGTCCATCATAAAAGGCTTCGGCTGTACCTGTTTTCCCTGCAGGCTTGTAGTCGGCGCCGGCAAATTGTGCAGCTGTCCCACCGGTTTGCATGACCTGCCTCATTCCTTTTTGGACCACTTCAATATCACTTTCATCCATATCGATCGTATTCAGCACTTTAGGTCCGAATTCGTGGATGACAGGGCCAAGCTCGCCTTCTTCCGTTGATGGCTCCCTGATTTCTTTGACTAGGTGCGGTTGGATCCGTTTTCCGCCATTGGCGATTGTTGAAACATATTGCGCCAATTGCATCGGCGTATACATATCGTACTGCCCGATGGATAAGTCAAGCACTTTACCGGGCTCCGCACCTTCCACTACACCTTTGAAACCGGCAAGCTCATTCGGCAGGTCGATGCCTGTGCGAACTCCAAGCCCGAACTGGTTATAATAATAGCGCAGCGTATTGAACGCTTGTTCCTTGTCTATATTCAAAGGGCCATTCTTCACGTAGTTGCCGTCGCCCATCTTGATTGCTGTATGGAACATATAGACGTTCGAAGATTTCTGAAGCGCCCGGACAGCATTGACCGCCCCAAGATCACGCGATGAACCTTTTCCTTTCTTCGTGCCGGCGAAGTACATTTTCGTATCATAATACGTTGTCGACGGGCTGTTTACGCCCGTTTCAAACCCTGCCAAAACGGTCGCTCCCTTGATTGCCGATCCCATCGCATAGGCAGATGTGATGTTGCCGAGCGCAAAATCCCGGATTTCCGCTTTTCCGTCTTCTTTTACATATTGTTTTCCGGCCATTGTCAGGATTTCTCCTGTATTCGGATCCATCAGCACAACAAATGCACGGTCAAGAAGATACGTGCTTCCGAATGACTTTTTCTCGCGCAGCTGCTTTTCGATTATTTCCTCCACCGCCAGCTGCAGGTCCATATCAATCGTTAGGATCAGGTCGTTTCCCCGCTTCCCTTCCGACACCGGGATGGATTGAAGGACTTTGCCTGATTTATCGGTGATATTCTTTGTTTTTGCTTTTTGCCCGCGCAATACATCTTCATATTGCAGCTCCAGGTAGCTCTTCCCTACCCGGTCATTGTTGCTGTAATCCCTGGATTTATAATATTCCAACTTTTCGAGCGGCAAACCTTCTTCCGAGGAGGTCACTTTGCCGATGACAGACTTCAGCGTGTCGTCAAATAAATATTTGCGGTTCCAATCCGTCATAACATCAATGCCGGGCAGGAGTTCCAGGCTTTCACTCACAAGGGCCACTTCTTCTTTTGTCACGCCTTCATTTTTGATGATTTGCGGGGTCAGTGCCTTAGCGCTGGCCATCTCACGATAAATGGCGAGTATCTCCAGATCCTCAGCTGTCAGTTCCGCCAAGTCTTCTTCTGTAATTTTCTCCAGCTGAAGCTTGTATAGCCCCTTTGAATCAAGCTTGCCTTCCTCATACTGTTTCTTTTCTTTTTTTGTGATTTTCTCCTCTGCCTCTTCCGGGTTTTTCAGGATCCAAAAATCCTTCTTATCCCTCTCTGTTACTTTCTTTGGGTCTTTCTCGATCAGATCAGCCAGTTTCTCGGCCGTTTCCAGCATTTCCTCTGCCTTTGTCTGCTGCTGCCTCGTATATGTGATCGTATCTACACGCTCATTATCGACCATCGGCTTCATGTTGCTGTCATACATGATTCCCCTTGGGACAGCATTGCTGACTGTGATATCCTCTGTCCTTTCAAGCTCCCTCCTGTAATCGTCGCCATGGACGATCTGGACAAAGCCCAGACGGAGGATCAATACGGAAAACAGGATGAATACAATAAAAAATAACATATTTAAACGGAAAGGAACGTGTGTTTTTTTCTTCTTTTCCTTTGTTCTTTTCAAGATCGCGCACACTCCCCTTTGTGCAAAATTTTAGAAATCATCTCCCACCACCCTATATTGTACAGTTATCCAACTTTTTTTTCCATATAAATGAAGGATTTCACCGAAAGAAGAATGGAATTCAAAGAGTGATCCGCCTGACGCAGAAATAGATGAACAAATGCCCTGAACCTAATAACACCAACAGATATGGCATGATCGATTCAATTTTGAACAGAGAGGTGCCCACAAGAAATATCAGCACCGAAATAATGCGGCCGACATTCAAAAACACATCCCTGATAACTATGTATTCAACCCTCATCTCTGCGGCCTTCCAGCTCCGTCCGATCACGTCATATGTAAGGGACACGTATGGAACCAGCAGGATCGGATAAAAAAGGGCGATACTGACGCCATATGCAATCAGCTTGGCGTATGTCACATCGAAGATCAGCAGGAATACTGAGAAAAACAAGCCCAATACACCGATAAGGATTGCTTTATTCCGCTGGTTTTTCTTGATGAGCTTAGCCGCAAAATAATAGGCGACCATCCCGACACCGGCATTGAGGAGCCCGTATGTCCCGAGAGCCAGTTCCGAACCGGTGACTATGAAGACATATAAAGATACAACGAAGACGAATGTACCTTCCCTGAACCCTTGGAACACATGCGCTG
>CAKQBC010000042.1 GCA_934215995.1 uncultured Bacillus sp.
CCTGCGGAAGGCCGAGCGCCTCGCGCGCGGCCTGCTTTTCCATCGGCACCGTGATTGACTGGCCCCTTTCCAGGGAATCACGGGATTGACGGACGACCTTAGCAATCACTTCATTTTCTACCACTTCTTCTACAATGGCCATTGCCTGAAGAATCGGTACAGAGCTTGTGAAAAGCGAACTGAGCGTCCTAGTCATCTTTGCGAGAGTTGCTTTCTGCGAGATTTTCCCGAACAGTGGCATTCGCAAAATAAAATAATCATAATAATAGCGGCTCTTCTTATTGCCTTTAATCGCGGCAATCGCGAAATAGATGGCAAGAAAAATTAAAACAACGAAATACCAGGAACGCTGCATAAACTCGCTCGCAGACATGACAAACTTTGTGATTGCCGGCAGGTCAGACCCGAAATCGGCAAACATATCGACAAATGTCGGAACCACGGATACGAGTAAGAAGATAACGACAGCAATCGCCAGGATGCCGACAACTACCGGATAAGCCATTGCCGACTTTATTTTCGAACGTGTGGCATGCTGCTTTTCATAATGGATTGCAAGCCTGTCCAGCGCTTCATCCATGTTTCCTCCCGCTTCCCCGGCCCTTACCATGTTGATGAACATCGGTGAGAAAATCTTCTTATGCTTGGCCGCGGCCATTGAAAGCGGATTTCCCTCACGCAGCTTCTCTTCCACATCTTCCAATGCTTTTCGCAGCGCTTTGCTTTCTGTTTGCCTCGAGAGGATATGGGTTGTATCGACCATTGATACCCCGGCCTTCAGCAAAGTGGAAAATTGGCGTAAATAAATGACGAAATCCTGGAGTTTAACCGGGTTTCCAATCGTAATATCTTTGGTGAGCATTGATTGCTTCACTTCTTCAATCGTTTGCACCTTGATCCCTTCACCGGTCAGCTTCACAACGGCATCCCTTCTGGAATCAGCAATGATATAGCCCGACTTTGACCCTTTGATTGTCCTTCCTTTATATGAGAATTTAGCCATCTACTCCACCTTTTCCCCTAAAAAAGCTACTGCGGATTCATTTGTGATCACTCCCGCTGCAATGAGGTCCTTCATGCTGCTTTCAAGTGTATGCATTCCTTGTGCCTTCGAGGTCTGCATGACATTGACGATCTGATGGATTTTTTCATTCCTAATCAGGTTTGCCACTGCCGCATTATTCACAAGGATTTCGGTCGCCGCTCTCCTCCCGCTTTTATCCGCTTTCGGAAACAGGCGCTGGGATACAATCGAAACAAGGACAGATGCCAATTGAATGCGGATCTGCGGCTGCTGGGCTGGCGGGAATACGTCGATGATCCGGTCGATGGTTGAAGGAGCGCTTGATGTATGGAGTGTCCCAAGCACCAAATGTCCTGTTTCCGCCGCCGTAATCGCGGTATGGATCGTTTCAAGATCCCTTAACTCCCCTACGAGGATGACATCGGGATCCTGCCGCAACGCAGCACGGAGACCATTCGCGAAATTATTCGTATCGAAGCCCACTTCCCTTTGGTCGATGATGCATGTATTATGCTTATGCAAATATTCAATTGGATCCTCGAGTGTGATGATATGCTTTCTCATGACTGTGTTCATATATTGGATCACTGATGCAAGCGTCGTCGATTTTCCGCTCCCTGTCGGCCCGGTTACGAGGACAAGACCCTGCGGTTTTTCAGCGATCTTTCTTAATATCGGTGGCAATTCCAATTCATCAATAGTCGGAATCCTAGTTGGCACAATTCGTACGGCAAGGGCCACACAAGATCTCTGAAAATAAGCATTCACCCTGAATCTCGAAATGCCCGGGATGCCATAGGAAAAATCAAGCTCGCCCTTTTCCATGAACTGCTGCCACATGTTATCAGGGATGATTGATTTAGCCATTCCTTCTGTCTCTGCCGGCAATAGCGGCTCCTTCCCGTACTTCTTCAGGTCCCCGTTCAGGCGCATGACCGGGGGCACTCCAACCGTCATATGAATATCCGATGCCTTTAGTTCAAAAGCAGCCTTAAGCAATATGTCTATCTTTTTTTTCATGGGAGCACCCCTATTCCAAAATGGCCACTCGTAAAATTTCCTCAGTCGTCGTCAATCCTTGTTTCACCTTAAGCAAACCATCGTCAATCAAAAAGATCGTTTTATTCTTTATCGCCAATTCCCTCAATTTCGTAAAAGAGTCCCCGTTCATGATGACCCTTTTCATCTCGTCATTTATTACAAGGATTTCATGAATGGCGATCCGGCCTTTATATCCGGTCATATTGCATGAGGAGCAGCCTCTTCCCCGGTTGACCCGGTCAATTTTCATGCCCCGCCTTGCAAATATATCTATCTCTCTTTTAGAAGGCTCCTGTTTCTCAGCACAGTCTCGGCAAACCCTTCTTACCAGACGCTGCGACACCACCCCGCTTAAGGAGGAAGCAATCAGGAAAGGCTCGACCCCCATATCGACCAGCCTTGTAATCGTGCTGAGCGAGTCATTCGTATGGATGGTGCTGAGCACCAAATGGCCTGTCAGTGATGCCCGGATGGCGATTTCGACCGTCTCCTTATCCCGGATTTCCCCTACCATGATGATGTTCGGATCCTGCCGAAGGATGGATCTGAGCCCGGCAGCGAAAGTCATGCCGACGTTCGTATTTACCTGGACCTGATTGATTCCTTCGAGCTGGTACTCAACCGGATCTTCTACCGTGATGATGTTCACTTCTTCACTGTTCAGCTTGTTTAAAGCAGCATAAAGGGTCGAAGATTTACCCGATCCGGTCGGCCCGGAAATGAGCACTATGCCGGTCGGCTGTTCGATCATCTGATTGAATCGGCCAAAATTTATTTTATTGAAGCCAAGTTTATTCAAATCATTCAGGGAACTTCCAAGATCCAAAATCCGCAGAACAAGTTTTTCCCCATAAACAGTAGGCAATGAAGACACTCGCAAGTCGACCGGATGAAAGTCGAGAACCATCTTGATCCGACCATCCTGAGGAATCCTGTATTCCGTAATATCCAAATTGGCCAGAATTTTGATCCTGGCTATCAGGACGCTTTGCATCTGTTTCGGCAATACCCGCTCGGTGCGAAGCACCCCATCGACCCGATAGCGGATAATCACTTTCGTTTCCTGGGGATCGACATGGATGTCACTCGCTTTTTGGGTGACGGCATTTGACAATAGCTGATTGACGAGCCTTACGACCGGAGAATCGCTATCGGTTATCTTTTCGGCCGGAACAAACTCCTCTTCACGCTTGTTTTCATCCATCAGCTCATCAAGGCCTTCGTCCTGGTCGTAATACTTCGTGATCGACCTTACAATGTCATCCCTTGTTGCGATTGCCGTCTCTATCTGGAAGCCCGTCGACAAACGAAGGTCATCAATCGCATAGAAATCCATCGGATCGGCCATGGCGACAAACAGGCGGTCTCCGTCCTTCTTCAGCGGGACAAGCATGTTCCTTTTGGCTATCTCCCTCGGGACAATGTTGAAAAGCTTTATGTCGAACGGGTAGCGGTACAGGCTGACATGGGGAATACCGAGCTGGAACTCCAGCACCTCGATTAGCTGCTGTTCGGTTATAAATCCTTTTTGCAGAAGCATATCGCCCAGTTTCTGTTTTGGGCTTTTCTCCTGCAATGCGGTCTCCAGCTGCTCCACCGTGATCAATCCGGTCTCTACCAATAGGTCTCCCAATCTTTTTCGGGTTTGCACCATTCTATTTCACGCCTTTTTACTAGATTTCGGACAGAGCAGCAGGAATCTGCCGGTTACTTGCTTTCTTCTTCGCTAAGAGGAGGTTCTGCTGAATTCTGTTCTTTACGGGCAGGAGTTTCCCCCTCACCTTTTTCTGCGCCTGTACCATCTTCATCCGGTTCCTCTTTTTCATCTTCCGCTTCCGATCCCGGATCTTGTTCCATGCCTTCTTCTGTTTCTTCCTCTTCAGGCAGTTCTTGCTCTGTCCCGCTTTCCGGCTCGTTTACCGGCGGAACGACCAGCCCTTGATATACAATACGGTGAATCGGTGCATAGAAATCATCTGCAATCAGTTCTTTCCCGATCAAATAGCCCAGCTCATCGTATATAACCTGATAAAGCTTAACCATTTGCCCGTTTTTGCCTTCCTTATGAAGAGATGTGCTTCCGCTTGGAATACTGCTGTCGAACTGAACGACTGTCTTCGGCTCAAAAACCCGCTCATCTTCAGCCGTTATTACATAGCGGTACAAAAATGGACTTCCCCTCAAAACGACTGATAAACGGTTGGCTTCGTAGGCTAATTCAAATGTATATGGTGTATCATTTTCATTGGACAAAACCAGGTCCATGTTTTCTTCATGGGAGACTTTCGCTTCATACCCCAGCTTGCTGTAAGCTGGCAATTCCTTGCTTATATGCCTCTCCAAAACCGAGAAGTTGGTCGGCAAAGCCGCCCCGAACAAGGCAGTTGCGACCATGCTGAGCGTCTCTTCCGAATAACTGTTATTCCCTTCCTCCTCCAAATAGGCAAGCAGCGAGAAGATACTCTTCCCTTCAAGTTCAATCGTCGGGTAGGAAGAAACAAACTCAGAAAGCTCGACATGGGGCTTTTCCAAGTTTACAGCTGAAGTGGAGATCACTTCATTCGTTTCATAACCAGCGACGAACTGGTCAAGGTCGTAGCTGTATTCCGAGATTTCCAGATTAGCGGCAGCAGCCGTCAATTCGGCATTCAGGCGATCATAATCTATTGAAACAGAGCTTAAACCAGGAGAAACCTTTGATAGTTCCTCCTGCAGGGCTTCCCGGGAAACCTGGACAACGACGCTATTGTCCTGTCCATTTTTAATTGCGTTTACGGTTTCCAACGGTTCAAAGCTGTAGAAAACCGTTTCTACTTCAGCTTCTTTTTCTTTATAGGAGATTGTTAGTTTCGTATTCTTCCTCCATTGTTTGACCGCATCCTCCAAAACCCTGGCAGACTCTGTTTTTGTCTTGTTTGATATGTCCTGGGAGGCAATCATAGTCCCCTCCGGAAATAGTGGATTATTGCCGAAAAAAGAATCAATCACATTTGTACTGAAAAAAGTGAAACTGAAAATATACGCAGTTGAAATAACCAGAATGATGAATAGTCTAACAAAATGATTATTTTTCAAACTTGAACGCCCCTTTAATGGTTACGCTTCGACATTCATAGATAATTCAACCAATAAGCCTGGATCACCTTTTTGAGCATCTTTCACGTCTTCTCTCGACAGGACTGTACCTTCCCGGAATAAAATTTTCCCGTTCGGATCCTGTATATTTCTTGTTACCCGCTTTCCTTCAAGCAATTGAAGCTGCTTTAGCCTGAACACTTCATCAAAATCGCCAATTTTGGAATCTGCGGTTGCATATCCCTGCTCTTCGTTAGTCGCCGTCTCCTCCGCTTCTGCAGCAAGACCCGGTTCTTCCTCCATCAATTGCTCGCTTGCGGAAAGAAAATGCTTACTTGCGTCATCCTCGACAATAATGATATCCCGCCCATATGTAAGGACCGTTTCCGTCGGAAGGACCACTTCCCCGCCGGCCGCCTTAAGGTTGGCTCCAATTATCTGGCCGGTTTCCTCATCAAAGAAATACTCAGTGAGTTCCCCGAGCAGCTGGCCTTTTCGCGTCATGACCTTCGTATTGATGATTTTCACTTTTTTGTTCAAGAGCTGGTTGGCAATCGGTATTTCATTCAGGTCGATAACCGCATTCGCATTATCGACTGTCACAGCGTATTCCCCTATCCCGATTATTTTCTTGAAAGGGATGGCTTTGACACTGACCTGCCAATCCTCATGGTCGATCGTCAAGAAATCGACTGTGCCTTTTTCCGGATTGATTACCAAGCTTTTTACTTTCCCTACTTCTGTACCTTCTGAAATGCTAATAATCGGCAAACCAATAATCTGCATGCTGTTTTTCATGAACTTCATCCACACCTTTACTTTTGGCTTTTATATTTTCACCATCTCTGGTTAGTAATCAAAAATTGTTCGTATAAAAATCGTATCTGCTCCTGCAAAAGAGGATAATGCTCATATTTCACATTCAGTGAAACCGCCAGCCTGTGGAATTTCTCCAGTTGCTTTGTGTTTTGGTACAGTTTTAATAATTCAGTGGCTACCAGGAAGTAAACGCTGTCCGGCAAACTTTCGGACATATGCGTCTTAATGAAAACCTCCAATTCATCAGGTTCCATAACTGCTTCATAGTGCTCAATCTGTTGGAGAAATGTATCCGTAAACTGTCTTTCGGCAGGCAGTTCGTTTTCATCTTCATTCACAATACCTTCAACAGGTTCACTGTCATCCGCAAACTCCTCATCTCGAGACTCCAGCTCGTCCCATTCCGGAATTTGCAGTACTTCATCTGCTTCTGTGTCATCCATAGCGACTTCAGGCTGGTGTTCTTCCGGTTCTTGAGGAAGCTCCTCCTGGGTGTTGTCTTCCAGAACAGGAACATCCTGTTCCGGTTCTTCAAGCAAGGTTTCAACCTGGGCTCCTGTCTCTTCTTCCTTCACTGTTTCCAAGCCATCCTCAGCAGTATCTTCTAGGCGATCCTCCTGGTATTCAGAATTGCCAGGATCATGATCGTCCACTTTGCCCATAATTTCATCTTCGTTCAGCAGATCTTCAAGCGGAGAGATATACCCCTCATCTTGCCCGCCTTCTGAAGCGTTTCTTTCTTTCTCCCAATCTATGAAATCATCCTCAAGGCTCCCGGAACTTGCAAGTTCCCCATCATCCTCATTTGTGTCGATTTCATCTTCTACAAGCAAATCTTCCAGAGGAGAGATGTAATCCTCATCCCGCCCATCTTCAGAAACTGGTTCTTCCCTATCAGTATCCGGGATTCTGTCCTCAAGATTTTCGTCCTGTCCTTCCATTCCTTCATTCTGATCCCCATCCACTTTGCCATTTGCCTCGTTTTCATCGAGCAAATCCTGGAGCGGGGGGATGTAATCCTCATCCTGCTCGTATTCGGAATATAGAACCGTACCATCAGAAGCAGGCTCTTCCTCTTTCATTTCTGGTTCGGCAAGATCAACCTCTTCCTCTATGCTTTGCAAATCCTCACGACTCGGTGTTTTTACCTGTTCTTCACTTTCCTCATGCAAAGCCGCGATATATCCTTCATCAGGCTCTGCACTTACGCGCGGAAGAACGGAAACCGGATCCGTTACAGCATTAGCATTATATGACTCTAGCACTTCCTCTTCGTCTGCTTTAGACTCCTGTTTCTTTCTGCTCCCGAAAAGGATATCTGCTCCTCGAGAGGAAGAGACTTCATCCATATCGGCAGATGTCGACAGCAGCAGGAATCCTTCCATCCGGCTTGCTCCCACATAGGAGATTATCAGGACGAGGATCGCCATCAGGCCAAAAAGCTGCCAAAGTGGGATATAATCCATAGCCGCAAAAGATGCAGCCGAAATAGCAAAAGCCAAAACCGTCAAAATTGCTTTTCCCTTCATGGTCAGCGAGAGCGGCAAAAAGTACAGCACGGGAAACAAAATAACGGCAGCCACTAAAGACATTAGTAGAAACAACAAAATACACACCTCATCTCTGTCAAATATACAGTAAGTGCTAAAAATTACAATTATTACATTTGAAATTATTGTATAATAAATTGACAAGATTTGAAAGAAGGGACTATGATGAAATATTTTCAGCTCCTTAAAAAAGCCCGCGGATTCACCCTGTTGGAGGTGCTGCTGTCCATCGCGATCCTCAGCATTATGTTTATGGCAGTTATGGGATTCTTCTCCCAATCTTTTAAATACACAAAACAGAACGAAAGTAAAACAGTCGGGGTCAATTTTGCTCGTAATGCCTTGAATTATATTGAGCATCAGGACTTCGAGAAAGTGAAGGCTCTGCCTGCTGATAAGAAACTATTGGATCAAGCTACTTGTGCTTCAGTCTCTGACCAGAAGTTTATGGTTAACTGCGCCAATATACTTAGCAGCGAGATTAATAATGTTCAATACGATGCAACGATTACGATCAATACGAAAAAAAATGAAGAGCTGTCCGATTTTCTCATTCCCGTCACAGTCCAAGTGAATTGGAACGATAATACGGTCGAGGTTGAAGGGGTGGTTAAAAAATGAGGAAGCTGCTGAAATCTAAAGGCGGATTCACCCTGATCGAACTGCTGGCGACCATAACTGTATCTTCCATTATTCTGACGGTTTTATATTCCATCTTTGCGACCGGCATCACACTCTATCAAAAAATTCAGGTGGAAGCCCAAATGAGGGATGATGCGGATTACATCGCCACCATGATCCTGAACGAAATGTACGAAAATCCTCCCCGGTCCGTAAAAATTTATGAAGACACAGCCGAATCAAAGGAAGGAATTCAATTGATTCGCGCTGAAGAGAAAGTCGTCAACAAGTATCTTGTCGAAGACAGCCAGCAGGATGAAAAAACGATCCAAATCTTTTTTAAAGGCGGCAAGCTGTTCATCGAGAGGTCACTGATCGGACAGCAAGAACCTGATGAGACAATTGAAATCGAATCGCCATCAGCAAAGATTGATCCGGACAAATCATTTATCACCCTCGGACAGGAAACAGGGAACTGTTCCGCGGACAGGAAAGAATGTGCGGCCGGTACAATTGAATTGCAGCTATTCATCATGCCGGACGAAGGTATGGCCGGTTCATTAATCAAAAGAGAACCATTGAAACTGAACAGTTCATTTGGTTTTTAGAAGGGAGGGAACGATATGCTGCGCAATGAAAAGGGATCGGCTTTGCTGACCGTGATGATCATGCTGCTCGTTTTTACAACACTGGGCCTTGTCCTCCTGTCCGTCAGCATTAACGGAGCCAAAAGAACGGCTGTCCGTGAGGAAGAGATCGTCACGAACATTGAAGCGCTGACCAACCTGAAGGAAGGCGTCGCCCAGATTCAAAACTATATTGCTAAAGAAAACGAAAAATCACTTGCCAAGCAGATGAGCCTGCTGGATATGAATACGTACGATTATGATCAGGAAATTAATCGTTTCATAGATGAAATTAACTCAATAGGGTACACAATCACCAATCTCTCCAAGACACCTGAGTATCAAATCAGCATTGATTCCAGCCAAACAAGGGTGCTTGAAGTGAGCAACGATTATTACAGCCAGAAGGTGTATATAACCGCGACACCCAGTTTCCTGAAATACGCAGTCGGTTCAAGAGGCGATCTGCATATAAATGGCTCCCTGCTCATCGACGGCCAAATTTATGCGAAAGATTCCCTGAACATCAGCAATTATGCCAACTATGTATACAAGGGCACTCATTTGACAACCAAGACCGAGCTGCCTGCCGTCGAAGGCAGCAATACTGTGACTGTAGAAAAGGAAATGATTGAACTATGCGATTCTACTTCAGCTTCATCTTGCTATGAGGCCAGCAAGTCCGGGTTTACACGTTCAGCCTCTTTGTGGAAGAAAATCACCTCTCCCCAGAAAGCATTTAGCCATGGGACTGTCGCCTATAACCTGGTTAAAGAGGATTTCATCGAAGTTGACCTGTACCAGACATTCATCGATAAGCTCGTCGTTGACAATCATTTTCCCGAAAATGTTTTTTCCAGAAAAATGGACAAACAGGAAATAAGGGATAGCCTGACAGCCCTATTCGAAGATATGGAGACAGGAAATTCCGGTTTTTCTATCGTGGATTCCCTCGCTGATATCAGCCAAGATCCTTTCACTGCTGAAACGTTTTACCATGAAGGGAATGCCAGATTGGAAACAGACGAATTGGTTCTTGGGGACGATGACTGGTTAATCATCAACGGCAATGCCGACTTTGAAAGCGAAGGAGAAGAAAATCTGACGATCAAGGGAAATATATTGATTACAGGGGATGTGAATATCGCCGGGAACCTTGAACTCGCCTCAGTCATGTACGCACTTGGGGATAATGCAGTGCTGAATAATGCTGATATTAACGGGGAAATGGATTCGAACAATAGTAACCCAACCTTCATATTCTTGACCGATGGAAATCTTGAAATTGCAAAAATCAATAAATTCGATTCCAGCTCAATTGAAACGAACTTCATCAGCGGCTTCATCTATACTACTAAACAGGCTGAAATGTACGGTGTCGGTTCATTAATCCGAATAGACGGGGGCGTTTTTTCCGAAGGGGACCTGGTTTTGAACGGATATAGGGGTGAAGCGGAAGAAGATAGTTCCTCAAAATTAAAGCTTTCCTCTGCCGAGGATTATACTGCTTCCCGCTTCCGTGTAAAAAACAACAAACAACTATTCCTCGACCAGATGCATGCATTGCCTAGAGTAGATAAACTATCAACATTGACGGACAGAATCGAGAAAAAATAAAAGGTATATGCAAAAAAGCCGAAACGCCAGTAAGCAGCGTTTCGGCTTTTGTTTATGCATGCAATAGTTCCATTAATAATTTCGGAAAACAATCAATGCTTCCTCATCCCTATATTCCTTGGCTATATCCATAGCTGTTTTCCCGTTCTCATTTGTAAAAGAAATACTCTCGGGCGCTTTTTCCAACAAGTACCCGTATAATTCACTACGCCCATTTTCCACCGCTAGGATCAAAAGCGATTTATGCTCATTGGATGCAGAAATCAAATTTGAATCAGATTCCGCAATCTGCTTTACCGTTTCGGCATCCCCCCGTATGACAGCTGCATGAAGCGGATTGATTCCTTCTTCATTCTCGGCATAAACGTCTGCCCCATGGCTCAGCATAAGCGAAACGATATCAGAAGCCCCTTTATAGGCAGCGAGATGTAATGGTGTGTTGCCATCCTCGTCCTTCATCTGAATCTCTTTTTTACCTTTTTCGATAATCAGTTCAAACAGTCCTGCGTATTCTTTCCGGTCTTCTTCTGACCAAGCCTGTATGTGGACTCCATCAAGCATTGCATGGGAAGCTGCCAGTAACAGGGGCTCCTCTTTTGTCGTCGCTCCTGATTCAATCAACAGCTTGGCGATGGTTGTCCTTTGCATCTCCAATGCCAGATGCAAGGGCGTTTTTTCATCTGTTTGTTGATGATTGATCAATTCAGGATGCTCTTCAATAAAAATTTTCACTTTATCCGGTCTATCCTGCTCAATGTAAGATATTAGCTCCCGGGTTAACTCTTTTTTTTCTTCTTCGGACGGTCCTTTGAATAACCAATACCCTCCGATAGCTAATGCAAGCAACAGGAAAGCACCAAGGGCAATGGCTGTTTTTTTGTGCAATTTCATGATTCCTGGCCCCTTTCGTACGGAGAATGCCAGTGGCATTTCAATAAAATAAGGCCGGCTCATAGCTGAAATCGAGCCGGCCTATCAAGTCAATATTTATCTTTGTCCCGAACGCCATCCAATGTTTCTACGACTTTTATAGTTGTTTGTGCCGGGAAAGATTCTCCCTTGTCGTTCATAACTCGTATATCAACCGTTATTTCGCCGTAGCGTTTTCCGGTCACTATGCCTTCATTGTCTACAGTTGCAATATAGTCATTATCCCCGGTATAAATATGCTTTTCTATATCTGTAGCATCATTAGGAGTATACGTGATTGGTATCTTTATCGTCTTGCCTTTTTCTATTTTCAACTCACCCGGTACGGAAATTCCCAGCAATGGTTGGCCCACTTGGACTATTATGGTTGCTGTGATGTTGTCCCTCGGCCTTTGTTTTACCGGGGATACAGTTATTATCGTATCTCCTGTGCCTTTGGCTGTAATGACGCCTGTGTCCTTATTCACTTCCGCTACTGTCGGATCTGACGATTCCCATTTTAATACTTTATAGGTGGCATTCAAAGGTTCAATCGTTACGGTTGCCGCTGGATGGACTGCCCCTTTTTTCATTTGAATAAGCGCGGGAGCAGCAG
>CAKQBC010000043.1 GCA_934215995.1 uncultured Bacillus sp.
GCTTTTTTTGTCACACATATTATCAGGGATGAAGAAGATGACCTCATGCAGGAGGAGCTGAACCTGTTTGTCGGACACCGGTTCATCGTCACCTTTCATCATACGCCTGTCATGGAGGTCAGCCAGGTGTGGAGCTGGCTCCTTGGCCATAAGCAAATCGAATTGTGGGATCCGTTTTATGTGTTTTATCAAATTTTGGACAAAACAGTCGATAATTACTTTCCTGTCATGTATAAGATTGAGGATGAGCTTGACCGGATTGAGGACAATACGGGCAATAAATCGATGGAAAGCCTGATGAATGAATTGTTTGCGGTCCGCCAAAGGCTGCTTAAGCTGAGGCATACGGTCAATCCGATGCGAGACTTGCTGTACCGGATGCTGAATTCGCATCATTTGAGCGGTGTGAGCAAAAGGAGGGAGTATTTTTCCGATATTTATGACCATCTGCTGAAGCTTTCGGAAATGCTGATGGCCAATAGGGAAGTGACTGCAGACATTCGTGATAGTTATCTATCCCTGAATTCCCATCAGACGAATAATGTCATGAAGGTACTCACGATCATCACCTCCATTTTTGCGCCGTTAACCTTCATCGCTGGTATATATGGCATGAATTTTGCTTATATGCCTGAGCTGGCATGGCATTACGGTTATTTTTTCTCCTTGTTTCTGATGGTGGCAGTGGGGATTTTCATGTATCTATGGTTTAAAAAGAAAGGATGGTTTTGATTTCATCCCGAAAGACTCCCCCGGCATGGGAAAACACTAACCTGCTCTTCTATGAGGCGTTATAATACATCAGCGTCTCTCGCTTCCTTCTGTTTTTTTAGAGAGACGGATTCCATTCTCCGGGCAGCATAGGCGGCTGCCTTCACTGCGACCAGGAAGAACGAAGCGACAAACATACCGGCTGCCGCATCAATGACAGCATGCTGCTTTGTGAACAATGTAGACAGGATGATGAGTGTACCTATGGTTGTAACCAAGCTGAATTCCCATTTGTGGCCTGAGCGGCGGTTGTAGGCAATCAGCATAATGACAAAAGTCGTCATGACATGGATGCTCGGCAGACAGTTGACGGGCTCGTCGACAGCATAAACAAACCCCATCAGATTGGCAAAAAGATGGCTGTCTGTTATAACGGGTCGCGGCATTGTAGTCTGCCAAAAATAATAGACGACAAAGCAAAAAAGCTTTCCGGCGATGATGCTGCTTAAGGCATTATAGTATTGTTTACGGTCCCTGCAGCAATAGTAGACCAGCACTCCATAAATGAATGGATACCAAAGCAGGTAGGGAATGACAAAAACACTTAAGAATGGAATATAGTCGTCAATGGGCAAGGCTACATTGATTGCCCCTTCGGTTGATTGGTTTAAAATGCCGTAAATAGGGCTGATGAGCAGCAACAGCACGATATACAGTAAAGGATGCAAGTTTTTCACATATTTATCCATGAAATCCCCCCGAATGAAATGAAAGAAAGAAGATGTGTGATTCAGATTTACGTCTCCGCAGACTTTAATTCTTTCCGGAGAAGAGAGATGCCGCGTTTTCATTTTTCGTCTTTGGTATAATCTTACTTCATATACAGGCTTCTGGTAACTGGTTGTTTTTAAGTTAAGGAAAAAATAAGAATTTGTCGAATACTAACTACTAATAGGTACCCGCTTCAGGGTACCGGAAACCCGTAATTTTGCGGATAACGCTTCGAATTAGAAAGGCTCCCGTTCAGGGAGCCTTACAGATCGAGCATGATGAGGGATTCCGCAAGCTCTTTGCGGAACAGTTCAGGACTTTTTTCGGAGATATAGCCGAGCGGGCTGCAGACAATCGTTTTATTTCTGTACTTCCGAATGCCGTGCCTGTCGTGTGTATGCCCGAAGATGACATATTCAATCGATTCATGGGCATCAAGCAATTCCCCGAAAGCGTCGGATCCCATAAAGGCATTGTACAGATCCCAATCCATATAGGGTGATTTTTTCGGCAAAAAAGCACGGTAAGGGACAAAGTGAACAGTCAGAATCACCTTTTGGCCATCATACTTCCTCAATTGTTCCTCCAGCTTGGCAAGCATATATTCCGTGATGGCTTTATCATCCATCCTGCCCCATTCCGTATACTTATTGTCTCCCCAATCTTTTCTTGCTTCCTCCATCTTGCTGAAAGAAACACCATCTGCAAGGAACGAATAATCAAACCAGCCCATATCCCCGATAATGACTGTATTTTCATTTAGGCTGTAAGGTCTGTTTGCCAGGCATGCGGGGTGGCTGGCCAATCTTTGGTAACTGTCCCATGATGAGCCGCCGTCTTTTACCCATATATCGTGGTTGCCCGGAATGAATAGCAGGTTTCTCCGGACAGCGCTTCTGATTTTATCGATCACTTTGATTGATGAGTGGGCATCGCTGCAGATATCCCCTGCTATCAAGATAGAGTCAGCTTCGCATTTCTTCAATTCTTCTATTAGAAGAGGCAACAAGTCGGCTTCCGCAAAACCGGAATTCATATCCAGGTGAAGATCGCTTACTACTGCAAGTTTCATAATCATTACCCCATCGCTATTATTTTGGCCTTTTTCCTATTATAGATGAATAGAGAGGGGAAACAGCAATAAGTAGAATTTGTGTGGAAAAAAGAATTATTTTCAAATAATAGGCATAGTAATAGAAATAGTTTGTGAACAATTTTATAATTATATCGAAAACATATAATTTTTTAAAAAATATAATTCCAAAAGAGGCGCGGGAATGTATTTGGAGAAAATAAGGGGGATCATTCAGAATGTCAGACCTAAATAATCAAAACAACGCTGAAACGGTTCAAGCCGGTCAGGTGCAAACGGAGCTCCTTGATCAGTTGCTGAAACCCGAAGTCCAGGAGTCATTGGTGACGTTGATCGACCAATTGCCAAAATTGACGGAAATGGTCATTGCAATGAATAAGTCTTACGAGTTCGCGCAGTCGATCGCCACAGATGAAGTGCTGAAGAACGATACGGTCGGCGCAGTGAAAGAAATTGCCGGTCCTGTTGCGGATTCGATGAAGCATATAGCCAAAAACGTGCTTGAAGCAAAAGAGCGTGCAGAAGCAAGCGATGAAGTATTCGGCCTGTTCGGCATCCTTAAAATGATGAAAGACCCGCAGGCGCAGAAAATGTTTCGTTTCATGAACGCTTACCTGCAAGTGGCTGCTGAACAAAAAAGAGATTAACTGACAACTAGAGAAATTGGAGGAAACAACATGTCGAAGCATATCGTGGTACTGGGAGCTGGGTATGGAGGCTTGCTATCTGCTCTTACCGTCAGAAAATATATGGGAAAAGAAGATGCCGAGGTAACGGTAATCAATAAATATCCTACACACCAAATCATTACCGAGCTTCATCGGCTGGCAGCGGGAAATGTGGCTGAAGAACGCATAGCCATGCCGCTTGAAAAACTTCTGAAAGGAAAAGACATCACTCTTAAAATAGCAGAAGTGGAATCTTTCAATGTCGGTGAAAAAAGAGTCAAGCTTTCAGACGGAACAACAATGTCCTATGATGCCCTCGTAGTCGGACTGGGAAGTAAAACGGCTTATTTCGGCATCCCGGGACTGGAGGAAAACAGCCTTGTCCTGAAATCGACAGAAGATGCAAGAATGATTAATGCGCATATCGAAAATTGCATCAAGAAATACGCAGAAACCAAAAATGAAGCCGATGCGACAATTCTGATCGGAGGCGGCGGCCTTACTGGGGTAGAACTTGTAGGTGAAATTGCCGATACAATCCCTGGCGTGGCCAAGCAGTATGGTGTCGACCCGAAAGAATTGAAAATTATGCTTGTCGAAGCAGGGCCTAAAATCATGCCGATGCTGCCGGACCATTTGATTGAGCGTGCCGTAAAGAGCCTGGAGAACAGGGGGGTACAATTCCTGACAGGGCTTCCGGTAACCAAGGTCGAAGGAAACCGGATCAGCCTGAAGGATGGACAGGTCATTACAGCCAATACATTTGTATGGACAGGCGGCGTACAAGGAAATCCATTGGTCGGTGAATCAGGCCTGGAAGTGAACAGGGGCCGTGCATCCGTAAATGAATACCTTCAGTCCGTCTCACATGAAGATGTCTTTGTAGTCGGGGATAGTGCCGTTTATTTCGGTGCAGATGGCCGCCCTCATCCTCCAACTGCGCAAATAGCGTGGCAAATGGGAGAACTGGTAGGTTATAACCTGTTTGCTTATCTTGGCAATAAACCGATGGAAACATTTGCGCCAGTGAATTCCGGTACGCTTGCCAGCCTTGGCAGGAAAGATGCAGTCGCCACAATCGGGGCTAATGCCACTCCGTTGTCGGGGCTTGCTGCCAAAGCAATGAAGGAAGCATCCAACGTTCGTTATCTTGCCCATATTAAAGCATTGTACTCACTGGTCAATTAATGTATTGAAACCTTCGCTGGTGACGGCGGAGGTTTTTTTATGCCTGTGAAATGATTCGGCAATCCCATATGCCAACAATAAAAATGAGATAAACCAACACCATCCATTCAATGGAACAACAATCACGGCCGATAGCCGCCTCTTGGAAACGGCGGCAAAAACAACCCCAAGCAAAAGCAAATAAAGCGAGCAGCCTGCTAATCAAAAGCAAATCTGCGTGAGGTCCCCTGACGATAAAAAGGCATCATAAGGGATAAAACACCATACTTATTGATGCCTAAACCTTCCTTATCCTCGTTTCATCATATCCTCTGTGAATATTTTGCAAATATCACCACGTGACACCCTTTCGATCTATCCGGATTATTTTTGTCCTTTTCATGCGATTGCAGAACTATGGGGTTTTCGTTGATTTGTGCTGTTTAAATGGACGGATAGCTAGAACGAAAGCGGGAAATTAACTCCGTTTTTTATGCCTGATTTCATGTGGGGAAGGGACAAATTACCTTCGTCTCCCATGCTTCAGAAAATGCGGAATTGCACATAGTATCCATATGCAATTTTTATGCAGAAAGGGGTTAACCGTCATTGAGAAAACTATTGCGTTATCTGAAGCCTTTTAAAGTGACGATTGCCACCACGGTGGCCCTTGTATTCATTCAATCATTGACTGAGCTCTATTTGCCTACATTAATGTCAGATATCATCGACCAGGGAGTCGTCTCGAAAGATATCCCGTACATCTGGAAAGTGGGGGGGCTGATGCTGCTTGTGACTGGCGCCGGTACGATTGCTTCCATATCAGCCAGTTATTTTGCCGCGAAGGTTTCTATGCAGTATGGAAGGGACCTTCGTTTCCGCGTTTTTAGCCGGGTTGAAGAATATTCCTTAGCGGAATTGAACCAGGTGGGGACAGCTTCCCTTATTACGAGAACAACGAATGACGTGACACAGGTGCAGACCGTGTTGAACGTCATGCTGCGCATGATGGCGCAGGCACCCCTAATGGCGATAGGCGGAATCATAATGGCAAGCTCTAAAGATGCGAACTTATCGCTGGTAGTGATAGGGGCCATTCCCTTTTTGTTTCTCGTCATATTCATCATCATCAAAAAAGGCATTCCTCTGTTCAAGACTGTACAGATCAAGCTTGATAATGTGAATCGGGTCCTGAGGGAAAACTTGACCGGGGTCCGCGTTGTCCGCTCTTTCAATCGCCTTGACTACGAAAAGGAGCGTTTCAATGACGCCAATAGAGAACTAACGGATACTACGATTAAAGTAAATAAAATCATGGCGTTCATGATGCCTTCCATGATGCTCGTCATGAACCTTACGCAGATTGCTATTGTTTGGTTTGGGGGCCTGCGCATCAACACCGGCGCCATGCAAGTCGGAGATCTGATGGCTTTTATCCAATATGCCATGCAGATTATGTTTTCGATGGTGATTTTATCTATGATGTTTGTCCTGATCCCGAGGGCATCTGCATCGGCTGCGCGGATCAATGAAGTGCTCGAAATCCAAGCGGGGATTACAGGCCATAAAGCGGACGTGCCTGCACATGCCAATAAAAAGGGATATATAGAGTTTGACCATGTCACGTTCAGTTATCCGGGTGCTGAAAGGCCAGCCCTCAGCAATATAACCTTCCGTGCCAATCCGGGCGAAGTCACGGCAATCATCGGAGGAACCGGTTCAGGGAAGTCAACTTTAATCAAGCTGATTCCCCGTTTCTATGATATAGATTCAGGCAGCCTGAAGGTGGAGGGGGTAGAGGTGAAGGACATACCCCTTGAAGAGCTACGGAATAAAATTGGCCTTGTGCCGCAAAAGGCGGTTCTTTTCACAGGTACGATCGCAGATAATATCCGCTTCGGAAAAGAGGATGCAACACAGGATGAAATAAAGCATGCAGCGGAAGTGGCTCAGGCTGCCGATTTCATAGCATCCATGAAAGAAGGTTATGATTCCCCGATTTCACAGGGAGGAACAAATGTATCAGGCGGGCAGAAGCAGCGTTTATCGATTGCCCGTGCACTGGTCAGAAGGCCGGACATATATTTGTTTGATGACAGCTTTTCCGCCCTTGATGTGAAAACCGATGCCAAACTTCGTGCGGCATTGCGCGAGGAAACGACCGAAGCGACCGTTTTTATTGTTGCACAGCGTGTGTCGAGCATTATGGATGCCGATCGGATTATTGTACTGGATAACGGGGAAATGGCCGGCATCGGCACCCATAAGGAACTGCTGGAAACATGTGCTGTTTATAAAGAAATTGTATCTTCCCAGTTGTCAGAGGAGGAAATCGCATGAGCCATCCAAGCAATCATGGAAAAAGGGGCGGCGGTCCCGGAATGGGTCCGGGAGCGGCGGCGATGCCTGTCCAGAAAGCGAAAGACTTTAAGGGGACGCTGAAACGCCTTGCTGCCTATCTGTCACGTTATAAGATGAGGCTTCTGATTGTGTTCTTCTCAGCCATTCTCGGCACAATCTTCACGATTGCCGGGCCGAAAATCCTCGGCAAGGCAACAACGAAAATATTTGAGGGCGTCATGGCGAAACAGGCAGGCATACCGGGGGCAGCCATTGATTTCGATTATATCTTCAAGATACTGGCCCTGCTCGTATGCTTGTACGTATTGAGCGCCCTGTTCACTCTTCTTCAGCAGTATGTTATGGCTTCGGTGGCCCAGAGAACCGTATTTACGCTGCGGAAACAAGCAGAGGACAAAATCGGAAAGCTGCCGATGAAGTATTTCGATGGGACAAGTACAGGGGAGACATTAAGCCGTGTGGTGAATGATGTCGACAACATCAGTACGACACTTCAGCAAAGCTTGACACAACTAATCACGGCAATTGTTACACTGGTTGGCGTGACTGTCATGATGCTGACGATCAGCCCGGTCATGACCTTGATTCTCCTTTTGACATTGCCTGTGAGTGCCATTGTGACGGTGTTGGTTGCAAAGCGGTCCCAAGTCTATTTCGGAGGGCAACAGGAATCGCTTGGCGTCTTAAGCGCCCATGTTGAGGAGACCTATACTGGGCATGAAGTCGTCAAAGCTTTCGGGAAGGAGCAAAAAGTATCGGATGAATTCACGGGAATCAATGAAAAGCTTTACCAGTCAGCATGGCGCGCCCAATTCATCTCCGGGGTCATCATGCCGCTGATGAATTTTGTCAACAATATCGGCTATGTGCTGATTTGCGTGGTGGGCGGAATCCTGGTCACGAACGGCCGGATTAATGTTGGGGATATCCAGGCATTCATTCAGTATGCACGCCAGTTCTCGCAGCCGATCACCCAAACGGCCAATATTGCGAACATCATACAGTCGACGGTCGCTTCCGCTGAGCGTGTATTTGAACTGCTTGATGAGGAAGAGGAGGTGCCGGAGACGAATGCACCGAAAAGACTGGAAAATCCTCAAGGGAATGTAAAGTTTGAAAAAGTATCGTTCGGCTATAAACAAGGCCAGCTTCTTATAAAAGATATGAATATTGATGTGAAGTCTGGACAAAAGGTGGCCATTGTAGGGCCGACAGGAGCAGGGAAAACAACCTTGATCAATCTATTGATGCGCTTCTATGAAGTGAAGGGCGGCCGAATTCTGATTGACGGTGTGGATATAACCGATATGGAGAGGGGAGAACTGCGGAAATTATTCGGAATGGTGCTTCAGGACACATGGTTATTCAATGGCACTATCAAAGATAATATCGGATACGGGAAAGAAGGAGCCACTGAGCAGGAAATTATTGATGCATCAAAAGCAGCCCATGCTGACCATTTCATCCGGACATTGCCGGAAGGGTATAGCACGATATTGAACGAGGAAGGTACAAACATATCTCAAGGGCAGAAGCAGCTGCTTACAATCGCAAGGGCCATCCTGTCAAATCCTTCAATACTGATTCTCGATGAGGCCACAAGCAGTGTGGATACGCGGACGGAAATCTTTATACAAAAAGCGATGAAAACACTGATGACGGGGCGGACAAGCTTTGTCATTGCCCACCGCCTGTCGACAATTAAAGATGCCGATCTGATCCTGGTAATGAATAAAGGGACCGTCATCGAGCAGGGGACACATGAGGGGCTTTTGGCAGAGGGAGGCTTCTATGCAGATTTATATTACAGCCAGTTCCAAAACGGATCTGCGGAGGGCCATGCAGGATAATGCCTTACTTGGATAGGCGGAAAACATAGCCGGACTGCACTGTATTCAGTTAATAATATGGGGACGGCAGCCGTTTTCTGCTTGCATATCCAAAGGAGTCCTGTGAAACGGAATTCTTCTGTATTGCTTCTTCATATGACAGGGATTGACCGATGGCAGCGATGACAGCCCCCACAACTTGTACCCAGTTGCCGAGCACGTTCAAGTTTGTGGTCACGGCAGTAGCTTGGGCATTATTCCGTAATTGCTGGACTTCGCCGGAAACCTCAATAAATAATCCTGACAGTTCGGTTGCATTACCGTAAAAACTGTAGATATTCGGCAGGGTGGGAGGTTGTTCCAAAGAATATAATGTTGACAGACCAACTCCAACTATCTGAATCAGGTTTCCTTGGATGGTGAGAATTAGTTGCTCTGTTTGATTCTGGATATTGAGAATAGTGACCGCAGCTTCCTCGGTTAGACCGATAGCATCAATTACATTGCCTGCTTTATTAAGGTTCCATGTTTCTTCTGTATCGGCAACCACTGCCGTCGATACAGCCTGAATGGTATTTCCCACTGTGTTCAGGTTGTTTGCGATTTGCGTGTTCAAAGATGGGTTGCTGCCGACGGCAGAAACAAAAGTACCGAAAGCCTCTACCCAGGTTGCATAGGTGGCAATCCGTTCATTCTCAATCGATTGAGGGGAGGATTCGTCCTGCTGGCTGCTGTTTTGGTTTTCGTTTTCTGGCTGCAAGTGATCAGGCACATTATCGGTTTTTCGGGAAATGGCCAATTTGTTCACCTCAGTCGTCAAAAGGAATCCTTTTATAGTATATACGCATCTGCCTGTACTGGTTAACCCAAGCAGGGTTATATTTTCAATGGCTAACTGGGTCTTTCATCCACTGGTGCCATGATATTCATCTTTATTATTCTAAAGCCAATCTTTATAGTAAGGATTAAAGACGTTTTTTTGAATAATAAATACCTTGCAAAAATCCTCTGCTTTATGGGAAATATTAACGGGTAATCTTATTTTTCAAAAAGCAAAAAGTAAATGTAATAAAAGCTATTACCGTTTTCAGGTACATCCTTGGAGGGCGACACATGAACAAGACATATGAATTTTATTTGGATGGAGCTTGGAGGACAAGTTCCACGAAAGAAACGATCGGAATTTCCTCTCCATACTTACGGAAAGAAATCGGCCGGGTCCAGGCTATGTCAAAGGCTGAAATTGACGAAGCCATTACATCAGCAAAACAGGCGCAAAAGGAATGGGCCAATCTGACTGTAAGGGAACGCGGCGAATACTTATATAAATGGATCGACAATTTGCTCGATGCCAAGAAAGATATTGCCGAAACAATCATGAAGGAAGTGGGCAAAGCCTATAATGACTCCATTAAAGAGGTGGAGCGCACAGCCGATTTTATCCGCTACACGATTGAAGAAGCTTACCATATGCATGGAGAAAGCATTATGGGAGAAAATTTTGTCGGGGGAACACGTTCCAAGATCGCAACGGTCCATCGTGTACCGTTAGGCGTTGTTCTGGCAATTTCACCGTTCAATTACCCGGTCAACCTGTCTGCAGCTAAAATTGCCCCTGCTCTTGTCAGCGGGAATACAGTCGTGTTTAAGCCGGCTACGCAAGGCGCTTTGAGCGGAATTAAAATGATCGAAGCTTTACATAAGACAGGATTGCCTAAAGGTGTAATCAATCTGGTAACGGGGCGCGGTTCAGTCATCGGCGACCATTTGGTGGAACATCCTGATATCAACATGATTTCATTCACGGGCGGTACAAGGAATGGCCTTCACATCGCTTCAAAAACGAAGATGATCCCATTAGTAATGGAGCTTGGAGGCAAAGATCCGGCGATTGTACGGGAAGATGCCGATCTGGCTTATACAGCTAAACAAATTGTGTCTGGTGCATTCTCCTATTCCGGACAAAGATGCACGGCAATCAAACGTGTCCTTGTCCATGAAGCGGTAGCGGACCAGTTGGTGGATCTGTTGAAACAAGAGGTGGAGCAACTCACTGTAGGATCGCCGAAACACAATAATATCATTGTTCCGCTGATTGATGACGGATCTGCTGATTATGTGCATGGTTTGATTATTGATGCAGTCGAAAAAGGGGCAACAGTCGTTACAGGCAATAAACGCGAGGATAATTTAATATATCCGACTCTGCTTGACCATGTTACCCCTGAAATGGAAGTGGCGTGGCAAGAACCATTCGGGCCTGTTCTGCCGGTCATCCGGGTCACTTCGGATGATGAAGCGATCCGCCTGGCAAATGAGTCTGAATTCGGCTTGCAGGCCAGCATCTTCACGAGCAATATCAACCAAGCGTTTCTGATGGCCCCAAAAATTGATACTGGATCTGTTCAAATCAATGGGCGTACGGAACGCGGGCCGGACCATTTCCCATTCATCGGAGTGAAAGGTTCAGGTACAGGCACGCAAGGCATCAGAAAAAGCATCGAATCCATGACACGTGAAAAAGTAACTGTTCTAAATATCCATCTATAATATGAAAAAGGTGATTCCTTATAAAAGGAATCACCTTTTTCATATATCAAAGTACGCGAACTACCTTTGCAATGCGGGAAACCCAATAAGAACTATAAATATTGGCGTAAGAAACCCCCTTCGAGGAGGAAGCATGGATCATTTGCCCATTGCCTGCATGAATGCCGACGTGATTGATGACGCCATCGAAATCTGTATCAAAGAAAACAAGATCTCCGGCAGCAATACTATTTAAGGAAATGGTTTTCCCTGAATTTGCTTGTGCGACAGATGTACGCGGCAGGTTGATTCCTGCTTGTCTATAAACAGTATAAGTCAGGGAAGAACAGTCGAATTCTGTAGTGCTTGATGTACTCGCTCCATATTTATAGCTGGCTCCCAAATATTTCTGTGCTGTTGCCACAATATTTGCCGAAGTGGCTGAAACAGTACCGCTGCCAGGCTTAGTCACAGTAGAACTGGATGAACTGCCGCTGCTAGGCTTAGTCACAGTAGAACTGGACGAACTGCCGCTGCTAGGCTTAGTCACAGTAGAACTGGATGAACTGCCGCTGCTAGGCTTAGTCACAGTAGAACTGGATGAACTGCCGCTGCTAGGCTTAGTGACAGTGGAAC